>DAOWMC010000082.1 GCA_030643285.1 Methanobacteriota archaeon
ATACTTTTAGGCATAATTCTATTCATTTTGGATTTTTCAAAGATTAGGATAAGATCCCTCAAGATCCCCGGTATTGGTGAAGTCGAATTGGAATTCGATTACGAAAAACCAAAACCACAGGGAAAATCGCTACAGTTCGCAAAGCCAGGGGATAAGCCATAATGGTTTTTTTATAAAGACACCAAAATGTCTTAGAAAATCAAAATTAGTTGTAATAATGATGCAAACCCCCAAAGAAAGTGCCGCATGCAGATAGGTTAAACCTCTTGGGACTTGATGGGGGTAATTCGAATTAGTCCACGGATATACATCCCTTTTCAGGGTCATAGATACATGTAGGATCCTCTTCAAAGAAATCTCCTTTGAAATGATACGCTTTTTGCCTGCATCCGCCACAAACATCTTTATAATCACATATCCCACACTTTCCCTTCAAAAGATCGTTCTTATCCCGCAGATCCAGAAGAAGCTTGCAAGGGTTCTCATTCCATATCTCCTTAAAGCTCTTTTCCCGAATGTTGCCAACTTTTTCTTGAGGTGCGAAGTGACATGGGTTAACGTTGCCGAGATAATCAACATTAGCAACTTTGTTACCTATCGAGCAGCCCCCCGAAATTTTCAAAAGTTCCCTGACGTCATCGAATCTTTCAGGATCCTCTTTTTTTAACCTTTCGAGAATATAAACACCATCCATGGGGGAATCAGTCGTTAGAATCTCAATCTCCTTACCCCTGAGCTCTAAGGCTTTGTCATACAGGTGTTTTAAAACCTGTATTCGTTGTTCTTTTGTGATATCCCAATCGGCGATATCCTCGCCCCTTCCTGTGGGAACCAGATGATAAAGACAGAACCTTGGGACACCAAGTTCAACGGCCAGATCAAGTAGCGCCGGGACTTCCTGCCAGTTGCTCTTATTTATCGTGATTCTTATCCCGGTTTTGAGGCCAGCGTTCATCGCGTTTTTAACCCCTGTTATGGCCATATCCCATGAACCTTTAAGTCCCCTGAATTCGTCATGAATCTTGGAAGATGCACCGTCTACACTCACACCCACATACAGAATATTGGCCTCTTTAAGCTTATTTGCCATATCTTTTGATATTAAAGTGCCATTTGTGGAGATAACCATACGCAATCCTTTCTCTTTAGCATAAAATGCATATTCGAAGAAATTTTTACTCATGAGAGGTTCTCCACCAGTTACAATAAGCATGGGTATCCCCATATCTGCTAAATCGTCTATGAAGGCTTTTCCCTCGTCCAGTGTTAGTTCATCCGGATCTGCTTCCCTTGCATCCAGATAACAGTGTTTACAGCGCAAATTGCAAGCTCTGGTAATGTTCCACATCACGACAGGTTTTATCTCAGAAGAAAAACGTATCAAATCATCCGGTGCATCTTTAGTGGCCATCTCTTTTGCCCTGATTGCTTCCCATACCGTAGCTCTGTTAGCCAATACCTTTGAAAAAATTATCATAATCGTACCAGTATAATATTGGCGTGCATGTTTTATAAAGTTTTACTGGTCGTTCCGGTCATCAAAATGGTTAATCTTTTTACACTTAACGACATTCAAGCAAAACAGAGAATAAATCATGTTAAGGGTAATATTTCTTGGAACAGGCGGAGCACTTCCAACCGTAAACAGAAACCCTCCGGCTATTTTTATTAATATAAAAGGAGAGTCCATGCTTTTTGATTGTGGGGAAGGCACACAGCAGCAGATGATGAGGGCAAAAACCGGCATGGCATTCAGATCGATCTTCATTACCCATTGGCATGGTGATCATTTTTTAGGAATCCCGGGCTTAATCCAAACGATGTCTTTTCAGGGTAGAAAAAAGCCTCTGGAGATCATTGGACCAAAACATATCGACAGATTCATCTCAGATATCCTTTCGCTATGCTATTACAGGTTAAGTTTTGATTTGAAGATCAGGGAAGTAAAAGCGGGAGATATAATAGAAAGAAGTAACCATGTGATAAAGGTTTTTGAAACCGATCACAACGTTCCAAGTGTGGGTTACATACTGCAAGAGCATGAAAGGCTGGGGAAATTTGACCCTGGGCGGGCAATCGAACTTGGGATCAGGCCAGGACCGTTATACTCAAGATTACAATCGGGAAAATCTGTTTTTGTGGGTGAAAAAGAGATTAAGCCCGATGAGGTTGTTGGCCCGAAAAGACGTGGACGCAAGGTTGTATACACGGGCGATACACGTCCGTCTGCAAAAGTAATTAAGGCTTCCAGGGGTGCGGATTTACTTATTCATGATGGAATGCTCTTGGGTGCCCTTGCTGATTGGGCAGTGGAGTCCAAGCATTCAACATCAATAGAAGCCGCAAATGATGCAAAAGATGCAGGAGTTAAAAAGCTTATTTTAATGCATATAAGCTCCCGATATTCTGATGATCCAACACCACTTCTGAGGGAGGCAAAAGGTATATTTGAAAATACGGAAATATCAAGAGATTTTATGACCGTAGAAGTTCCATATCAGGATTAGTGAAAAAATGAGCATACCAGAAGAACATAAGCACGGAATAAAAAGAGATTTTAGGTGCGCTGTACTTACAATCAGCTCATCAAGATTTGCAAAGATAGAGCAAAAGGAATACATTGAAGATCGTTCCGGTGATTTGATAAGGGGAATACTTGAAGAAAACAGTCATAAAGTAGTTGTATATGAGATACTGCCCGATAATGAATCCAAAATAAAAGAAAAGGTCATTTCACTGGTGAAAAGCGATATTGAGGTTATAATAACAACTGGCGGTACAGGGTTAGCATCAAAAGACGTAACTATAGAGGCTGTCTCTCCCTTAATAGAAAAAGAGGTTCCCGGATTTGGTGAACTTTTCAGGTTAAAGAGTTATGATGAGGTTGGAAGCGCGGTTGTTTTGACAAGGGCTCTTTTAGGAATTATAAATAAAAAAATAATCTTCTGTTTACCGGGATCACCAAATGCGGTAGAACTGGCTCTGAAAGAGATAATAATCCCTGAAATTCCTCATATCATGAGGCATATACGTGAATAGGGCCCATCAGGAGATCGTGAGGGTTATGAGAGTTGATAATAAAAAGCAATATTTATATAAGTCATAATCCTATGGTTATACTATAATCGAAGGAGTGAATATATATGTTAAAAACAAGACTTACAGAGCTGTTAGGGATAAAATATCCGCTAATTCAGGCAGGTATGGGACCGTTCAGTACGAATATGCTATGTGCGGCATCTGCAAATGCAGGTGCACTTGGATTAATCAGTACCAGTGGGATCGCCAGCCAGTTGATAGCGCCGGATATGTACAGAATATTTATGGAAAGTACTCCAGGGGCAAAAGAAGCAAAAACCCCAATCGACGTTTATAAACTGGTCTATCGCGCCACATTGGAACGTACCAAGGAAGCAAAAGGAATATTCGGGTCAAATATTATGGTATCAGAGGAACTGCGTGGAATGGCAGTTAAACTCATTGAGGCATTAAAAGAAGTCAGAGAAGAAAGTGAAGAAATGAGAGAACGGGGGAAGCTAATAGTCACCTCTGCCGGTGATCCAATAAAAATGACAAATCTTTTAAAAGACTCAGGTATGCTCTGGGGTCATGTGGTGCCTTCTGTAAAGCATGCAACTAGGGCAGTTAAAGCTGGTGTCGACTTCTTAGTTGTTTCAGGACAGGAAGGTGGATTTCATGGTCCTTGGGAGCCAATTTCAACAATGACTTTACTTCCGGCGGTATGTGAGGAATTCCCTGACACCGTGGTCGTTGGAACCGGTGGATTCTGTGATGGTCGGTCGGTTGCCGCCGGATTGGTGTTAGGTGCCGATGGTGTTCAGATGGGTACCAGATTTTTGGCTACGAAAGATTGTGAATTTGCTGACAGTTGGAAGGAGAAAGTCGTGGAGATTGGAGACAGAGGCACAATAAGAGCCAGGGGTATAGTTGGACCGGCAAGATACCTTAAAACTCCGGTATCGCAGGACATGTGTGCAGAAACCGTAAAGTTTGCCCCTGGAACATTCACGGGTGTGCCAGATACAATGACATCGATTCCAGCTAAGATCCTTATGGCAGAAATGAAAGGATTTGCAGCTACATTTGAAGGAGACGAAACCAAATCACTCTATACAGGTGGAGAATGTGCACAGCGTATCACAGATATACCTACTGCAGCGGATCTTGTAGAGAGAATAATGGAAGAGACCGTAGAGGCACTCAAAGGTCTGAGAGAAAGGTATCAGGTTTAGATTTTCCTTTCTTTTTTATTTTTTATTTTTTAAACAATGAGAAAAAAAGCTCTTAATTTTTTTTACTTTTCTATCTATAGTCTGTTGCGGTATAAGTGTTTTAAAGCACCATTGTCCAAATCTCAAATTTTATGTAAAGTGCCTTTTAAAATCGAAAGTCTTATCTACCAATCTGAATAAAAATCCAACCGATAAACTATGATAAAAACAAGATTTACCGAATTGGTTGGGTTGAAAACACCTATAATTCAGGCAGGGATGGGACCTTTCAGCACGAATATGATGTGTGGGACTGTGTCACAAGCAGGAGGGCTTGGTCTGGTCAGCACAAGTGGCCTGGCAAGTCAGCTTATGGCACCGGAGATGTTTGAGATATTCATGGAGAGCACACCAGGGGCAAAAGAGGCCGGAAGCCCTCTTGAGTTGTATAAACTGATTTATCGTAATATTCTGGAACAAACGAAGGAATCGAAAGGAGTCTTTGGGTCAAATATTATGGTATCTGAGGAACTGCGCGGAATGGCGATAAAACTCGTTGAGACATTGGTAGAGATTACTGATGAAAATGAAGAGATGGCAAAGCGGGCAAATGTGATCATCACTTCGGCAGGTGATCCTGTCAAGATGTCAGAACTGGTAAAGGGATCTCCCTTAATCTGGGGTCATGTGGTACCTTCGATAAAGCATGCAACAAGAGCTGTTAAAGCCGGTTGTGATTTTATCGTTGCCTCAGGACAGGAAGGCGGGTTCCATGGACCGTGGGAGCCGATATCCTCAATGATTTTACTTCCTGCAATATGTGAGGAGTTCCCGGATGTACCTGTTGTTGGAGCAGGTGGTTACTGTGATGGTAAAACACTTGCAGCTGCATTGGTATTGGGTGGTGACGGTGTTCAGATGGGGACAAGATTTTTGGCAACAAAGGATTGTGAATTTGCCGACTTATGGAAAAACAAAGTTGTTGAGACCGGGGACCGGGGTTCATTGAGGGCCAGAGGAATGGTCGGACCAGCAAGGTACTTAAAGACACCTGTATCTCAAGAGATGTGCCAGGTGACGATTGAATACGCCCCAGGAACTTACACAGGTGTACCTGATACACTTAAATCGATTCCTGCCAGGGTATTGATGGCCGAGATGAAAGGATTTGCAGCAACATTCTCTGGGGAAGAGGATAAAGCACTCTTTGCCGGTGGGGAATGTGCACAGCGTATAAAGGATATTCCAACTGCAAAAGAACTCATCGAAAGAACAGTAAAAGAAGCAGAGGAAATTTTAGGAGGAATTGCAGGGAAAGTAATATCATAGGCTTTCCTCCTATTTTTTTTTATTTTTTTATATTCTTGCCTGTTACGTTTTGTTTGCATTTTTTAGGTGCTGTGGCCAACAGTTTTATATATTTGGCTATAACAGTTATTTATTATGAAAGCAGTAATCCTTGCGGCAGGGGAAGGCATCAGGCTCAGGCCTTTTACGATAACACGACCCAAAGTTATGATCCCTGTAGCAAATAA
>DAOWMC010000183.1 GCA_030643285.1 Methanobacteriota archaeon
CATGGACATTGCTTCCAGAGAAACGATCCCAAAAGGCTCGTATAAAGATGGAAAGACTGCAATATCACACGCGGCATAATGCAAAATCCGCTCTTCTTCGGAAACAAACTCAAAACATGTTTTTACATTTTTTTCTATCCCAAGATGATGGATCATATCTGTGACTATATGATCGAGCTCCCCAGAACCAAGTATAACCAACTTTACATTGGGATTTTCACTCAAAACGCTTGGCATTGCTTGAACCAGGTTTGTAACTCCTTTAACCCCTGTCAGCCTGCCAACAAAGAAAACCATCTTTTCTTTTTTTGTGATACCATATTTTTTTCTCAGATCGTTAATATCCTTCTTCTTAATATTTTCCATATTATATCTATTGGGATCAACACCATTCCAGCACACATGAATTTTCTGCGTATCCCATCCATGCCGCACAAGATCCTCCTCCATCGGATAGCTAACCGTTATAACCTGATCTACAATTCTTTGAGTGGTCTCTTCAAGTGACGTTATGATCTCCGAACCCTGACCTAACGCCCTGCCCCACTCGGAGGAGTGCACATGAAACGTACATGGTAATTCCGTACTATCCTTCAATCCTATTCCCGCCATACCACTCAACCAATCATGTACACATATTAGGTCAAAGTCGTATTTTTCCTGTCTTATCAACTGATTGGTAAGTTTAGATACGGATAGGATGTTATACATAAAAACATCGCCAAAAAAGCTTAGATGTGTACCCCATCTCCGTAAATCTTCCCTTACAAATAAGGGAAAAACATTTTTTGTATCAACAAGCAGGGGCCTGTGCACTTCAACCCCCTGAAGCACCTCCCTTGTGGGTAAATCCCCTGGATTTATCGTAAACAGGCATATATCGTGACCCATTTCTATATATTCACGTGCAATATTCTGTGCATATGTTCCTAACCCACCCACGATTCTGGGCGGGTACTCCCAAACAAAAAAACCGATTCTCATTAGAGTCCCCTCGCTTATCCTTTCTTTAAATTATCCATTAATTATAGGTTATTATGTATAAAAGCTTTTGGTCGAATGAACATTTTTCTAAAAAGTTTTTTTGACAAAACAAAAATTTAAAATAATCCCCACCCAAATGGAATTGATTGTGGTAGATAACAGGAAAAATCTAAGAACTCCAATTGTATGTGTAATGGGTCACGTAGATCACGGAAAGACCACATTACTTGATAAGATACGGGGGACAGCTATCGTACAGACCGAAGCCGGAGCGATAACACAGCACATAGGTGCCACTGAGATACCAAAAGAAGTCATTCGTGAATTGTGTTCTTCTCTGATCGGAGACTCTTTTGATGTTCCGGGTCTTCTGTTCATAGATACACCGGGTCATCATGCTTTTACCACGCTTAGAAACAGAGGTGGGGCCCTAGCAGACCTTGCAATTCTGATTATTGATATTATGGAAGGTTTTCAGCCACAGTCACTTGAGGTTATTAGAATTTTAAGGAATTCTAGAACCCCTTTTGTCGTAGCAGCCAACAAAATTGATAGGATAGGTGGTTGGAAAGAAAAAACATGGGCACCATTTGGGCTTACATATAAAAAACAGGGGCCCCGGGTACAGGAGATGCTGGATGAAAAGACATATGAACTAATTGGAGGGCTCTCTGAAGAGGGATTTAGTGCTGATAGATATGACCGGGTACGTGATTTTCAAAGAAATATAGGCGTTGTGCCAATCAGCGCAAAGACCGGGGAGGGGATTCCGGATTTACTTATGATACTCATTGGGCTCACACAGCGGTTTTTGGAGGATAATTTAAGCTTTCATATCAGTGGACCTGGGATCGGGTCAGTTTTGGAGGTGAAAGAGGAAAAAGGACTTGGATTAACACTTGATGTGATTTTGTATGACGGAAAAATAAAAAAGGATGATACAATCGTGGTTGGGGGAAAAGAGGAGCCAGTGGTCACAAAAGTGAAAGCCCTTCTAAAACCGAGGCCACTTTCAGAACTCCGGATAGAAGACAGATTTAAACGGATAAACTCCGTAACTGCCGCATCCGGAATAAAGGTTGTGGCACCAAATATTGAAAATGTACTTGCAGGGCTGCCACTTCATGTCGTCAAAGATATGTCTGAATTGGATAAGGTTATAGAAGAAGTGAAAAGCGAGCGTGAACTCAAAATAGATACCGAACCAGTTGGTGTTTTGATAAAGGCAGATACAGTGGGATCATTAGAGGCTCTGGCAAGTGAGCTTAAAGGTGCTTCGGTACCCATTCAAAAAGCAGATATCGGAGACATATCAAAGAGAGATGTGATAGAGGCCCAGACGATAAAAGACCCGTTATTATCAGCCATTTTGGGATTCAACATAGATATATTACCGGCTGCTAAAGAGGAGATTCTTTGTACTGATCTTAATGTCTTCACAAATAGTGTGATTTATGCCATAATAAATGATTTTACCGCGTGGCAGGCTCAGATGAGGGAGTCCATCGAAAAAGAGCGGTTTGGTGCAATAACATTGCCAGGTAAGGTTCGTATTCTTCCGGACTGTATATTCAGGGTAAATAAGCCTGCGATTGTCGGTGTTGAGGTTCTTGGAGGTGAGATTAGGACCAAGTCCTATCTGATAAAGGAGGATGGAACAAGAGTCGGTATCCTAAAAGGCATCCAGGATAAGGGTGAAAATATTAAAATTGCAAAATATAAGGCTGAGGTTGCCATATCAATTTATGGACCAACAGTTGGAAGGCATATAAAAGAAAACGATATACTTTATGTGGATATAACTGAAAAGAATACAAATATAATTGAAACAGAGCGCCATGATAATTTGTCTTCAGACGAATTAGAAGCTTTTGAAGGCTTTTTAGAGATAAAGAGAAAGGATGACCCATTTTGGGGAAAATAAAGAATCTCCGAGAATCCCTTGCCGGTTTTTTAGAAGAAAGTGAGATTGAACTTATGTATTCCTCTTATGATATAATCGGAGATATTGCCATAATAAAAATTCCAAAAAGCCTTATTCACAAAAAGAAATCTATCTCAGAAGCTTTTCACGCTTTTTTGCCCAATATAAGAACCGTGGCAATGATCTTGGGACCAACTACAGATACTTTTAGAACCCGTGATCTGAAAATCATTTACGGTGAAGACAACACCGAAACGATTTATAAAGAACACGGATGTTTTTTTAAATTAGATGTTAAAAAAGTCTTTTTCTCGCCACGACTATCATTTGAGCGACAAAGAATTGCTGAGATTGTAAAGACAGGCGAGACGATTATTAACATGTTTTGTGGTGTTGGGACATTCTCGATTCTAATTGCAAAAAAGAACCCGGATGTAAAGGTTTATTCAATTGATGTGAATCCGGATGCATACAGGTACATGGTTGAAAATGTAAGGCTAAATCATCTGGATGGCAAAGTCA
>DAOWMC010000153.1 GCA_030643285.1 Methanobacteriota archaeon
AACTTCTTTTCAGAGGACTTTCTCAACTTGACTCCGATTAAAAGAAGGGATAGGGGAGCAAGGAAAAAGAAGGTTGTAGCAGCCAATACATGTAGATTACCGATCGTTTCCGGAAACACCCCTATAGCGCATAGGGCACACATATCTAAAATAAGAAGCAGCGACCCTAAGCGACCAAGACGTATACCCAATACCCCGTTTTTTATAATGCCAACTACAAATAAAATACCTAAAACTCCAGCCACTATAAGTCCTGTATTAAAGAAAATAGAAGCAATTCCCCTGGCTGCCCAAACCGGCGTTTCTCCAACCGTACCGCCAAGATCACTAAGCCAGCTTTGAGTCCAGCTAAACCACGGAGAATAAAAAATGGCAAGTCCTATGCAAGAAAAGGCTATTACAGGGCTAAGCACCCCGCATAATCCTGCTATTCTAAAAAATAAAACCTGTTTTGAACCTGTCATATCTTGCCCCCGCACAACTACCGATTCTGTTCTCCCACCGATTCAAAAATGTTTCGGATGAAATGATCAAAAGAGGAATATTTGGGGAAAACTAAACATTACTAATTTTTGAAACAGCCAAAACCCCAAAAAATAGCTACTTTACAGGCTTTATCACAAACTCACAAGACTCGTCTCCGGCAGCAACGCACTTTACTTCTTTTGCCTCAAACTTTCCTCCTGAAAGAGTTCCAGTAGCACCGGCAATAAACCCGGCTGCATGGTAGCAGACATTTCTTCCAACCTTTTTGTAATCCTTTGCAAACATCGTACCACCTTTAAACTGTATTCTATTTTCTTCCCCCTTTATAAATTCCACATCACCCAAGTTTATTTTGGATACAAAAAGATCAAGGTAGTATACACGTTCTTTAATGCTTTTATCTTTCAGGTCGAATTTTTCCATAAGCCATTTACCGAATCGTTCCCCAGAGATCATTCCTGCCTCGTAAAAAGATGGTATACCCCCATACCGTATATCATAAGGTATAACCAATTCCATAACCGATTGCAGATCAACTAGAAGACCACGCCAGATATTATATCCAGCCTCGGGCCTTTCTTTTAAAAATCCTTCAACCGCAGAATCAACCTTTCCAAATATCTGATCATCAACCAATTTAGCACCTCGTTCCTTACATCTATCAGTATTATTATTAAACATATAAATAGTTTAGTAGTGGACCATGATCTATGGCAGATTTTGGATAAGATAAAAAATTAGCGACCAAAATCACAATGAATCAAAATCAACTTCAGTATGTGTCACCCTGGTTATGCTAAGGATATTCAAACGTTCATTGATTGGTGGATGGGTGTTAAATAATTTATTATACGAGGGCAAGTTATGTCCAAACATCTTGAGTGTGTTATCACGAAGCGGGTTTAATATGAATAGATGTACATGTGATGGGTTTACCCTGTAATCGTGGGAGTTTAACCTTTCCTGAATCTTGCTTAAGGCACTTATCAACTTAAGCGGTTTTCCTGCTATATCCACGCTTTTTAAATCCGCAAAGTGTTCCCTTGATCGTGGTACTGTAAGTCGTATAATAAGGGCTGCTGGTGGTGCAACTATTGTTGCAACAAAAAAACCGTAAGATGATGTTGTGTTTATCATAGAGGTAAACGGACTGGCAATCACCGCAGCGATGGTGCCAAGTAAGGTATCTCCACTTTTAATATGATACATCTCATGTGCTAAAACCGTCACAAGTTCATCTACATCCAACAGATTTATTAATGAGTCGGTTAAGACTATAGAGGCGTTCCTTGGGCTTCTCCCAATTGAAAAAATTGCAGGCATCAGCGTCTCAGCCAGATATATCTTTGGGACGGGGATCTCAGATTTTTTTGCTAATTCTTCAACGATTCTGATAATATGGTTTTCTTCCGATATTCTCTTTGCCTGATACCGGTGTAAAATCACATTGTCGCTTGAAAAGTAGATAAACAAAATAGAAAGAACCATAACCTCAAAAACTATTGCAGGTCCATATAACCCAAAACCGTATTTATTTCCTAAAAACCAGCCTATACAGACCATTGGTATAGTTGCCATTATCCATAGTAATATAAGTCTGACAATGCCTTTCACTAAAATATCCCCCCATAAATACAATTATTTTAATATTTAACTACTATTATAATAATATGTGACTTTACAGTATATAAATATATCAATAAAAGAAATTAGGGGATCGTAGTTAAGATTCTGTAACAATTAAGACTACTTATGGGTAAAATAGGCAACAACTGTACCATCAACTATTGAATCAATCCTCACAAAACCAAATCTCTCAAATTGAACAACTTTATCAACTTCTTTTTGTATTAGGGGCTCTCCAATTCCATATATTTCCCCTTCAGGGGTAATAACCTTTACTTTTACCCCCTCGATTGGAACCCAATGAATTATTTTTTTATCTTTAATTGTATTTCCTGCAAACTCTGCTTTTAACGGATCTTTACTGGTTATTTCTATGTTGTAAAGGTCTTTTAAGCGTATCCTATCCTTTAGTTCCAATTCCAGGATATCTTTTTTACAAAGGTATAATTCAGAGCCAATTTTTATCGTTCTTCTTTCCTTTTTGTTCGGGTGAATCGGAGGATTTGCAACTTTTGTGCCACCTTCAATTTCGATTTTAACAGGATCCCATACAAAAAAATAGCGATTGGCAATTTCGTCTACAACTTTTTTATTCTCAGAAAACAGGGTCTCAAGACTCAAATTAATATCTGTTTCCAGAACCCCAAGGTTCAACATAAAATTGCGGATTGCCTGGGGCTTTATACCCCTCCTCTTCAATGCACACGATGTGGGTAGCCTTGGATCATCCCAGCCACTATATTTTCCACTTTCGATTTCTTTTTTCAGAGAAGATGTGCTGAACTTACCAAACTCATGAACCTTCATTCTGCCCCAGTGAATGGTCTCTGGATAAACCCAGCCAAAATGATCGTACATGAACCTCTGTCTCCCTCCACTATCTCGAAGATCTTTTCCACGAATTATGTGAGTTACACCTAAGATATGATCCTCCAGTCCGGATTCAAAATCAAGCATTGGCCACACACAATATTTATCCCCTGTCCTTGGGTGGATGGCTTTTACAATCCTGAAGGCAACCCAATCCCTCAATGCAGGATTTGGATGTGAAATGTCTGTTTTTACCCGAAGAACCGCTTCTTTTTCATCATATACACCATCAACCATCTCTTTCCATAGTTTTAGATTTTCATCCCGGTCCAGGTCTCTGTGGGGGCATTGTTTTTTAGCATCCTTATAGCCTTTAAATTCCTCCGCAGAGCAAAAACAAACATAGGCTTTTTTCATCCCTATCAATTTTTCGGCATATTCGTAGTAAAGGTCAATTCTGTCCGAAGCTATTATTACCTCATCAGGGATTGCATCAAGCCATTCACAATCATTTAAATAAAAATCATAGGCTTCTAACATCGGTTTTTTTGTCTGTGGGTCCGTATCATCAAACCTTAAAATAAATTTTCCATTGTATCTTTTTGCGTACTCCGAATTTACAATAATCCCACGTATACTTCCAAGCGTCGGGGGACCGTTTGGATTTGGCGAAAACCTCATTACGACATCGTCCTCAACCTTAAGGTCCGGTAATCCCCTTTCAGGCTCTTTACGCTCGGCTAACTCCTCTATAAGTTCGGGAGCAATAGCTTTCAGGCGAGCGGAGCACTCTTCACTACTCATATTGTTTAACTTTTCGAGTTCTTCACGGATTAATGGAATTATCTTCTTAGCCTCAGTTCGCAGCTCTTTATGTTCGCCCAACAGCTTTTTAATCACTGCATCCGGTTTTGGAGTCGTTCCATACTTGACTGCATTTTGCAATGCGTATTTTTCAATTAGTTCGTATATCTCTTTATTATTGAAAATCATGGTAGCCTTCAAAAAGTTCTTTTCTTCTTGC
>DAOWMC010000080.1 GCA_030643285.1 Methanobacteriota archaeon
CCTGTAAAAAAAATTATAACGATCATAGGGCCACGGCGGGCAGGAAAGACTTACTTTCTGTTTCAAATCATGAAGAAGCTGCTGGCCGGTGATGTGGATATGACCGACATTATCTACATCAATTTTGAAGATGAACGAATCTTGCCTCTGGGGGCGGAAGATCTTCAACACATTTTGGATGCGTATTTTGAGCTGTATAAGGACAAGAACAGGCCGTTTATTTTTTTTGATGAAATCCAGAACGTTGATGGTTGGGACAGGTTCGTAAGAAGACTCAATGATCAGGGATACCCTGTTTTTCTCACCGGTTCAAACTCCAGAATGCTCGGGCGGGAGATTGCAACCGCTTTAAGAGGGCGTACCCTTACATATGAGATATTTCCTTTCTCTTTTCTTGAATTTCTAACGGCAAAAGGCATCGGATATGATGAAAATCTTGTATATGGAAGAGCAAGGCATCAAATCAGACAATTGTACGATGCATATTTCTTTTCCGGAGGCTTCCCTGAAATTGCCTTCACAGAGGAAAAATCAACAAAGAACAAGATATCCAAAACCAAAACATCAAAAGCTAAAGCAACAACCAAGAAGAAGGAAGAAAGGATACAGGATGTTGACGAATTTGATTTTATCGATGACTTTGAAGAAGAACCTGGTCTTGATGATGAGGGACTTGGCTTAGGTGATGAAGATCCGCTTGAGTTAAGTGATGAAGATGGATTTGGTTTGGATGATGAAGATGGACTTGAGATAGGTGATGAAGATGAATTTGGCTTAGGTGATGAAGATCCGCTTGAGGTGGGTGATGAAGATGGACTTGGCTTAGGTGATGAAGATGAATTTGGCCTTGATACAGGGGAAGATCTTGATTTAGATGATGAGGGGGGATCTGACTTTGATATGGATGAGCCAAGTGAACCAAAGACAAAAAAACAACCAAAAGCACCATCAAATGAGGAACTTGAAAAAGCTACTTCAAGGATTGGAGATCTTGAGGATTCAAACGCCAAGATGAACGCAACCGTGTCCATGATGACACAGTCCAACGATGAGGTGCTTGATAAGTTAAAGAAAATGGAGGAGAGTTCGCTGCAATTTTTATCATTGTATGAACTGGTTTCAGACCAGATAAATCCGTTTGTTAGTGATTCTTCTAAAAGTACAGCCGTTACGGAAAGGCTTGATAAGTTAGATGACAGAATCGGCCAATTGGAGGAACTTACCTCATTGGTCAGCAGGTTGGAAAAAAAGGTCGAATCGGGTTCTAATTCTGATTTAGAGCAAATAGAAATGAAGTTCAATAATATCTATCAGACGATGACCGAGCTTAAGGAGAAGCAGGAGGAAATTGAAGAGCAGAAAGGGTTAATGAACGAGACACAGAAGAATATGATAATCGAGGAAATAGAATCGATTAAAAAAAGTTTAAGTGAAAATCCACCCTTGCAAGGGGTGGCAAATTCTGAAAATTTAGCAGAACAATCAACACAATTAACACAACCAATTAATACATTAGGATCAAACGGCATTCGCCTGACTCAAGTAGGAAATGACCCTATTAAGGTCCTTGCATTGATACGGTGGATTGAGTTTTTAATGGGCAAGGTTGGTAGAAATAACTTTTTGGAGACACTCAACTATTATGTCCTGATAAGGTGGATTAGTAAAGATATACGCAATCAGATGATAGAATACGCAAAAGGCATTGAACACTATGAAGATAAACCGGAGTGGAGACTCTCCCCCGAGGATCATAAAAAGTCTCTACTGTTGATTGAAACCATACGTGGAACCGAATTAAGCATGACAACGATTAATTTAACCGAACAAGAGATCTCAAAGCTGAAGAACGCAGTGGAGGGGCAATATGGGATTTAGCGTTTCTATAGCAGTTTCAATCTTTTTGGTAGGATTTTTAATTCTGTCCTCTGTTGCTTATACCTCACTTAGCAATAGTATGGGCCTTGTCAGCGATGGAAGAAAAGAGCAGAATGACCGTATGAGAGATGTATTACAAACTGATATTAATATAACAAATGTAAGCTATGGCGCCGGAACCATCAGGGTTCGGGTTGAAAACACGGGTAGTATTGTGCTTGATGCCAGTAAGACCGACCTGCTTATAAATGGAACATTTCAAACTGAAAATATCAGTCTTTCGCCTACAAAGGTATGGATTCCTGAAAAGACATTAAATATTACCGTCACAGGTGCTTTGGGAAATCCCTCTCGAGTAAAAGTGGTTAGCGAAAACGGGATATCAGATTATTGGGGGGCTTAAAATGGCAGGGGTAGAGGTATCGCATATAATATTTTTTATGGCCGCGGTGATAATGTCCATATCTGTTGTTGGTATGATTAGTGTAAATGTGCAGGATGTCACAAGTGCTTCAAGTGGCAGTGCAAGATTGCTATCAAATCAGCTGGAAACAGATATAACAATAATTAACGATCCTGATGAAATACCGGCAGATAGAATCTTTTATGTGAAAAATATAGGGTCATTCGCACTTGATGGGAATCTGACAGATGTTATAATTGACGGGAGATATAAATCGAGTTCGGATTTTAATATAACAGTAATCGGAAGAAGCGATCTTATATGGGAGCAAACGGATGTGCTCAACATAACGTTGGACACTTCCATATCTAGTGGGGATCACTCAATAAGGGTGATAACTCAAAATGGTGTATCGGATGAAATGGATTTTAATATTTGAGGTTTTATGCCAAAGCAATATTTATTCTCTCTGCAACGAGATGAACTGGATCAGAACTTAGGGGGAGGAATTCCTGAGGGGTCCCTCATACTGGTAGAAGGTGAAAACGGAGCTGGAAAGAGCATCATATGTCAGAGATTTGCATATGGGCTTTTAAGTAATGAAAAAAGTGTAACGTTTATCTCTACTCAACTGACCACCAGAGGTTTTATAAATCAGATGTACTCACTGGATTATCCTATCAGTACCTATTTACTTAATAAATCACTTTTGTTTTTACCTGTTGTTCCCCTGTTGAAAGCCTCAAGATCAAGATTAGATTTTATTGATAGACTTATTAGTTCAGAGGTTTTGTATGAAACGGATGTTTTAGTTATAGATACAATATCCGCTATGATAAAGTACAGTGTAGATTCTGAAAAGAGTTTGGAATTATTGGACTTTTTTAAGAAGGTGGCAGCAGGTGGAAAAATAATTATACTGTCCGTAGACAACGGCTCATTGGACAATGAAGTAATGTCTGTTTTTAAAACGGTTTGTGATATCTATTTTGAGCTAAAAAGTAAGGTTATGATGGGGGATATAAAAAGGTCCATCTATGTAAACAAGTTCATAGGAGCACCAGGCCAGGTTAGAGGTATAGTAGGATTTCGAGTAGAGCCAAAAGTAGGTTTGGTGGTTGACATATCTTCTGTTTCGTGAGGTCTTTTTAATGGTCAGTAATGCTTTAAAAGAGTCAATAAAGAATAATCCGCATCTGGGTGTTTATCTAAAGAAGTATAAAGAAGAGTCGGGAAAGCTCCCTGAGTTTCAAGTGCAACTTTCAAGGGATTTGAAAAGCGATGATATTTTGGATTTATTGTATCCTGTTGGGGACCCGATTTTTATTCATGTTTTCACAAAACCCGATGGTGCCAATAAATACAACGCCATCCAACCACAAATGGACGAGGATATCCATACAAAGTATGATATACTTTTGGAAAAAATACTTGAAAAGGCCCCACAGGAAGAACCCCCTGAAACAACTGATATGCTTGCACGTGTAATGTCCAAACTTCTGGATGAGTCTGTCTCCATAGGGGAAGAACAAAAATCCAAAAGGTCAAAATCTTCAAAGGTTGGAATCGCCGAAGATGAGTACGACATAATAAGTTACTATCTGCACAGAAATATCGTTGGATCGGGCACGATAGAACCTCTTATAAGGGATCCGTATATCGAGGATATTCACTCCATTGGTATAACAAACATACATATCATCCACAAGATCTTTGATATGATAGAGACCAACCTGAAATTTGAAAGTGGCCCATATCTTTCCAAATATCTGAGGATAATGGCCGAAAGGATAGGGAGGCCTGTAAGTGATGCTCATCCGATTTCAGATGGTGCTCTTCCGGATGGTTCCCGTATTAACATAATATACAGCGATGATGTAAGCAGAAGGGGCGGGAGTTTTACAATAAGAAAATTTTCCGCAACACCGATAAGCATTGTTCAACTTGTTAAGTGGAATACATTAAGTGTAGAAACTGCAGGATACCTCTGGACCTGTCTGGAAAACGGTCAGAATATATTTGTGTGCGGTGAAACAGCTTCTGGAAAGACAACTGCCCTTAACGCTATGCTACCTTTTATTCAGCCCCAACAAAAGATATTCACAGCAGAAGACACCGCAGAGGTATTACCTCCACATGAAATATGGCAACAGTTGATTACAAGAGATGAGGGGCCCGAGGATTCAAGGGTTGATTTATTTGACTTACTTAGGGCAGCATTAAGGTCAAGGCCAGACTATATTATCGTTGGAGAGATAAGAGGTAAAGAGGGTTCCGTTGCTTTTCAGGCTATGCAAACCGGACATTCCTGTATGGCTACCTTTCATGCATCAAGTGTTAAAAAGATGATTCAAAGATTCACAGGGGATCCCATAAATGTCCCTGTCACATTCATAGATAACCTGAACATATGTATGATTCTACAGGCAGTTTATCGGGGTGGCAAGTTTCTAAGGCGCTGCACGGCAATAGAAGAACTGGAAGGATATTATGAAGAGGCAGGAGGGGTACTAACAAGGGCTGTTTTTCAGTGGGATTCAAGAAATGATAAACACCTTTTTAGGGGGCTAAACAATAGCTTCATCCTTGAGAATAGGATAGCTGAGAAACTTGGCTATGAAGATAAAAGGCAAATCTATGAGGATGTTCTACTTAGGTCAAAGATAATAGCAAGAATGGTTGAGCTTGACATCGTAGATTATTGGCAGGTAGTTAATATTTTTAGAGATTTTTATAACAAGGGTGGGGTTGCAAGTTTACCGTTTTCTATTACGTGATGATTACGGTGAACGGTTACGGTGGAAGATTCGTTTTAGGTCAATTTTTATTACCACCGGGACTCCCGTTTTAGAAAATAGTCAAAGTATGATTTGATTCTTGCGACTGCATAGATAGGTCGATAGATCATAGCAACAAATGGTGCTAACGGGATGTATATTAAGTCTCGTTTTAATGTTTTTGTCTGCAGTGCCGGAAACATACAAAATATTTCTAAAATCACATAGAGTGCAAGGATCATAATCATGGCCTTTAAACAAAACAAGATATACCCTGCTACACTGCTAAAGCCATATATCAAAGGGGTCCCTATAAAGATGAACCCAAGATAAAAGAGCCTGATAAACAGAAGTAAAATATCTATAAAAAACATATCCGGAATATTTACCATTGCAATAAAACCGTAACGAGGTTGAAATATCATATCCCTGTGTTTGATGAAACACTCAAGCTCGCCTCTTGACCATCTAACCCTTTGATTCCACCATGCCTTCCAGCTGTCAGGACATATGGTCCATGCCAGGGCTTTAGGTGCATAAATTATCTTGCTTCGCTTCAGCAACTTCAGTGATGTATCAAAATCCTCAGTTATTGTATCGTTATCGTACTTTCCTATAGATTTTATATTTTCTCTTTTAAATGCCCCAAACGCACCAGACGCAATAAGAACACTCCCGAATAAGGATTGTATTCTTTTTCCTAATTCCATTGCCAATTGATATTCATATGCCTGGCAAATTGA
>DAOWMC010000127.1 GCA_030643285.1 Methanobacteriota archaeon
ACTTATAAGCCTTTGCATCGATCGAACTTTTCCACCTTAAACGTTCAAGGCAATGGGTCCTATATATTTTCTTTCCAATTCACTGAATTGGCCAACCATATATAGGAAGGGGGGGGGAATTTTCTCTGGGTTCGCTTCTAAAGAAACAATCTTCAAATTCAGAGGGTACGTTTCTTCCTCTTTTGCATAATATCAATTCCAATATTGCTTTTTTAAAATAATCATCAACTGCAATATACGAATATGCTTTTTATAAATGGCATCCTACAAATTGTATACCTCTTTTCCAAGCGTATGAACCCAATTTTCCTTAAGAATTCTATCTGTTTCTTCTATGTTATCAGCACCAAGTATCACGATTGCCTGATCACTTGATCTTCCCAGGAAGGGGTAAAGATAATGAACGTTTATACCTGCGGCTTTGATTGGTTTAAGTACCGCATTTAGCCCCCCTGGGTGGTCCGGGGTTTCCACTGCAAGCACATCCGTTTCTTTAATGGAAAAATTATTTGACTTTAGAATATTTATCGCCCTTTTCGGATCATCTACCACAAAGCGAACGGTACTTATGTCTGATGTATCTGCCACAGAGATGGCCCGTATGTTCACACCTTCTTTTCCAAGTATCTCACTTATATAACTGAGTTTTCCAGGGGTATTTTCCAAGCTAATCGAAAGTTGTTTAATTGTCATTTTCAAACTCCTTAAAATAATTGAAACCAACCTGGATGGCCTCTTTATTCACATCTAACAGTTTGGCTTTTTTTGCCCCTAAGATTTCAGGGAGGTTTTTAATCAGAAGATCAATTGATATTAGGTTACTTATTTTTATAAAGGCCCCGAGTATCACCATATTTGCAACCCTTAAATTACCAAGTTCATTTGCAATTTCTATTATTGGAATCCCCTGTACTTCAATATCCCCTCTTGCAGAACTCGGGTTAACTATTGAAGAGTTAAATAGCAAGAACCCCCCCGATTGAAGTAAGCTTTGAAACCTTATAAAAGAGGGTTGGTTCATTGCAACCACAAATTCAGGCTCTGACGCAATCGGTGAGGCAATTTCCTCGTCTGACACGGTAACCGTACAATTTGCAGTCCCGCCCCGAACTTCCGTTCCATATGAAGGAAGATAGGTCACATACTTATCTTCTAACATCGCAGCCTTTGCAAGTGTCTGTCCCATTGAAAGGACCCCCTGACCACCAAACCCTGAAAATATCGTTTTAATTAGCATTTGATCCTCATTTAATCTCTTTCTTAACACCCAATGGAAATTCTTTTATCATAACTTCGTCTATCCATTTACAGGATTGTAACGGATCCATCTTCCAGTTTACGGGACAGGGAGAAAGAATCTCTACAAGCGTGAAACCGGTTTTATCAATCTGATGTTGAAAAGCCTTCTGGATGGCTTTTTTGGCCTTCTTTATGTTTTTCGGGTTGTTTACGGCCACTCGTTCAATATAGGATGTGCCTTTAAACGTGGATAAAAGTTCACTCATCTTTATTGGCTCTCCCTCACTTTGGGGATTACGACCGTATGGCGAGGTTGTTGTTTTTTGGCCTAAAAGCGTTGTAGGGGCCATCTGCCCACCAGTCATTGCATATACCGCATTATTTACAAAAATGGCGGTGATAAATTCACCCCGGTTTGCCGCATGTAATGTTTCAGCCGTTCCAATGGCGGCAAGATCGCCATCACCCTGATATGTAAAAACCAGACAATCGGGACGTACCCGCTTAATGCCTGTTGCAACTGCCGCACCACGTCCGTGGGGCGCCTCGACCATATCAATATTTATATAATTGTATGCAAAGACAGAACATCCCGGTGGGGGTGTGCATATCGCCCTTTCCTGAAGATCCATCTCATCCAAAAGCTCAGCTATCAGACGGTGAATTATGCTATGCCCACAGCCCGGGCAATGGTGAAACGGAACTTTACTTAATGACTTTGGTCTTGAATAAATCTTTTTCATTTTTTCTTTTTCCTCTGTGATTGATAGTAGTGACGCGCCATGATTCTTGCAAGTTCAGATGGTGTCGGGACGACACTTCCGGGCCTTCCGTAAAAGTGTATATGACCGCTACCCTCTAAAGAAAGCCTCACATCGTCTATCATCTGTCCCGTACAAAGCTCAAAGACAAAAAAGTCGCTTATGTAACGTGATGTCTCCTTTATCACTCTCGAAGGGAAAGGCCATAGTGTTTTTGGAATTATCATACCGATCCTTAGACCTTCATCCTCTTTTCTAAGTCTGTTTATTGCACCTTTGGCAATTCTTGCAGCAGTGCCATATGCCACAACTGCCATTTCAGCATCATCCAGAAGGTAGGTTTCGTAACGCACCTCATTTTGTTCTATCTTCTTATATTTTCTGAAGAGCTTCCAGTTATGTTCTTTAAGGTCCTTACCTTCAACAAAAAAAGATTTTATAACTCGTTGTTCCCTTCCTTTTGCACCTGTTACAGCGTAATCCCTCCTTGGAGGGCTCTTATTTTTGGCGGTGGGAATGACCACTGGTTCCATCATCTGGCCAAGCATACCATCTCCAAGAAGTATAACAGGTGTTCTATAAGTGTCGGCAAGGTCAAATGAATTAAATGTCATGTCCGCCATCTCCTGAACCGTACATGGTGCCAAAACAATAGTTCTATAGTCACCATGGCCACCACCACGTGTTGATTGAAAGTAATCGGCCTGAGAAAAAGCAATGTGGCCAAGGCCAGGCCCGCCCCTCATGATGTTTACTATAACGGCAGGGAGTTCCTGAGCTGCCATGTAAGAAATAGCTTCCTGTTTTAAGCTTATTCCGGGACTGCTCGAGGATGTCATTACCCTTGCCCCGGCAGCGCTTGCTCCTAAAACCATGTTTATTGCCGAAAGCTCACTTTCTGCCTGTAAAAAAACACCATCTACTTTGGGGAGCCTTCTTGACATATACTCAGGCAACTCATTTTGGGGCGTTATCGGGTAGCCAAAATAATACTTGCAACCTGCCTGAATTGCCGATTCAGCAATGGCACTCGTTCCATTCATCAGTTCTTTATTCACGGTACACCTCTATAGCAGCCTCGGGGCATGAAATAGCACATGTTGCACATCCTGTGCAACCATTTTCCTCATTTTCTTTTAATTCTGCAAAGTAGTAACCCTTTACATTCAGTTTCTCTGATAAATGAATAACCTTTTTTGGACAAAACTCAATGCAGTATTCACATCCCTTGCAGAATTCCGTATCGATTGTGATAGTTCCTCTCATAATCTTCCCAAACAGTCTTCTGTTCTTTGGGACTGTTTTACATATTTTTTTCATAACACATCGTGATAACAGCTCATAAACTTTTTCAAATGTTAAGGTTAAACTAAAGAAAACTTAATAACCAATTGGATGAAAGAGCATATTCACTTTTATTTTAAAGTAATAAAGTGGTATAACGTGATACAATGAAACTTGGAGTGGTAACCCACTTTGATGCTGCACATAGCCTGCCCGGTTACGAGGGTAAATGTAGAAATGTCCATGGCCACACATACACATTGGAAGTGATTGTGGAGGGAAAGGTCAACCCAAAAACAAACTTTGTACTTGATTATACGGAACTAAAAAAGATATTGGGCGAGGTAACAGACAATCTTGACCATACATACCTCAACGATCTTTTGGGATACCCGACATGCGAGAAAATTGTCACTTACATAAAAGAAGAGATTATAAAAAAGCTATCGCCCAAGAAACCACCTATAAAGTTAATCTCCGTAAAACTTTGGGAAGGGAAGGGAAAATGGGTGATGATTGAATGAATGGTCCTAACAGTTTAAAGAGGCGTGCGGTCTGTGTCTGTTCGGGCGGTCTTGATTCAACTGTAAGTGCGGCAATTGCAAAAGAAGAGGGATACGATTTATACTTTCTGCACCTTAACTACGGACATCGAGCGCAGGAAAAGGAGATAGAGGCTACAGGAAATATCGCCCGGTATTTTAACGCAGAAGATATAAAATTCGATGAGTTAAATATCCTTAAAGAGCTTGGGTCTTCATCGCTAACAGATTTTTCAATAAATGTCCCTACGGGAGATGGTGTCGAATTTGGAAATGTTACTCCTTCAACATGGGTGCCCTGCAGAAATCTTGTTTTTTTGAGTCTCGCATCGTCTTATGCTGAAGCGATGAAGGCAGAGGCTATATTTGTTGGATTCAATGCCGAAGAAGCCGAGTCCTATCCGGATAACACATCCTCGTTTGTGGATAAGTTCAACAGTGTTCTAACTGAGTCTGTCGCATCGTTTTCAGAACCACCTCAAATAAAGGCGCCATTAGTGGACATGTACAAGAAAGATAT
>DAOWMC010000149.1 GCA_030643285.1 Methanobacteriota archaeon
ATTGGAACATACCTATTTGAAAAAACCGAGGTGAATTAAAATCACAAAAAATTCGGAAATATCTGTTGCATCGATTCAGATGCGGATTGGAAGATCTTTTGATGAGAACATAAAAGAGGCGGGCCAGCTTATTAAGAAAGCAGCAGATAAGGATGTAAATGCGGTTTGTCTACCAGAATACTTCTTCACTCCAAATAAATTTTCTTCATTTTCCTCTTCTAACTATTCAAAGATTTATACTAAAATACTTGATTTTTTAGAGGGCGCATCTAAGGATTATAAGCTCATTTTAGTCGGTAACATCTTGGAAGAATCGGATGGTGGTTATTACAACACATGCTTAATCTATGAAAGTGGAACGTTAATAGGTAAGCAGAGGAAGGTTCATCCCACTGAAAGGGAGGATCAATTCGGGCTAAAGCGTGGCGATGGATTTGAAATATTTAAGAGTAAGATTGGAAAACTTGCTGTGCTTGTCTGCGCTGACGTGTTGTACCCTGAAGCAGGCAGGGTACTCGGATTGAAAGGTGCTGATATTGTTTTTAACCCAGTGGTGTCTTTTTATGTAGAAAATGATGTAACAAAGGAAGCAAGAACCTGTTTATTCGTTGGCAGGTCCTATGACAACGATTACTTTCTGGTAAAGGCAGGAGGAGTTGGTAAATCACCTTTTGGGGTCAAAATTGTTGGTAGAAGCCTTATTACGGCTCCATGGGGAGTTCTTGCATCTGCCAGGGATGAGGATAAGCGTGAAGTGGTAATTGCAAACCTTGATATGGATTTATTGCAAAAGGTAAGGGCAGAAAATTATTCATTGAGAAGGCGGACAAAGGAGGCTTACAGGCCTTTAGTTGAGTGATTTATACGCCAAATTATATCTGCCGAGGTGGCTGAGTGGACTAAGGCGCCGGTCTTGAGAACCGGTGGGACGTACGTCCCACAGGGGTTCGAATCCCTTCCTCGGCGTTTTGTTTTTAAAGACTGTGGTGTTCTGTTCTGAACGCTGCCATAATCACACTGTAAAAGGTGGGTCTTCTAATGATATCGCATTTGAGATATCATTGTTATAATGGGGCATGTTCCTTTTTTATTCTACTTCCAAATAGGCACTTCTTTTATGTGGACTGAAAAAAAGGTCTGCCCTGTTATGCGTCAAAAAATCACAGCCGAATATGGCGTGAAATTCAATGATAGGTCCTGAGCTCTCTTTTCCCTTAAGTTTTAGGGCGTAGATTACAGGCATATAAAGTACAAACCCATTTCTACCAAAGATAACAACATCCTTCATCACCCGTCTCTCATAAATGTTACCCGCAATCCTTATTGGCCCGACATTTTTGTCTTTTCCCAGTATATTTTCCAGTTCATATTCGTCGATACCAAGTATTTCAACACCTGATGGCATTATGACCGTACAATCAGCACCAGTGTCGATCAATGTGAACAATTCATAGTTTTCCGTATGATCAATCTGAGGACATTTTAATCGTATATTGATTGTTGGTGCATAGTATCCCCCACGCATATGAGTTTTTAACGGAATTCTCATGTAAATCAGAGTATTACAATTTCGTCTTTTGGAGGAATCCCTATGATAAAAGCAGCACTGGTGTCTATTGGCATTCTTTCTAATTTAAACATTAGCTCATGCATGGTCTTATATGCCATGATTCTCTCTGGCTCTAATATGGCAATGTAATGTTTTTCATACATCTCATCAATTGCTTCTTTGTTGGCCTGGTACCACTCTTCATTTTTATCACATTTTTCAAATGCTTTCCAGAGCCTTTCAGGTAAATCTTCTTTAGACACTAATATACCTTTATGACTTTCTGCATTTAAAAACTCTTCTATTTGAACCATTTTATCATCATATCCCAATCTTTAGTATTAATGTGTCGTGGATTCTTATCTGGATTCTTCACCTACCCCACTACAATTTCGTCTTTTGGCGAAATACTTTTGGCCTGATATCAATCTTTTTTCTCGTAGCATTTTTTAATACTTTCATCACTTCTTCTACGTTTATTTTTTCTGCCACCACTTTCTCTTTATGTCCTTCCTGAGATATTAATATTTGGTGAACAGTTAAGAAAAGAATCGTGATAAGTCGCCAACAATCTTGATGGTAATGGATAGCTATTTTGATGTTTGGGATATGTTCAAAAACTGGTAAAATTAAAATTTTACTGATCGCAATTTATTGCAACTAATGCAACTTTTTAAAGATTTTCACACTTCTTTAAGCATTCTAAAGACCTCTTTCACCTGTCTTTTTGTCTCTTTTATCGAACCATCATTTGATATGGCAAAGTCTGCTCGCTTAACTTTTTCATCTAAAGGCATCTGCGATGCTATTCTTTTTATTGCATGATCTTCATCAAAGTCATCTCTTTTTATCAGCCGTTCTATCTGCTTATCTTTACTGGTAAAAACAACAATTATCTTATCGACGGTCTTATCCAAGTTTACCTCAAATAAAAGTGGGATATCCTGAATTATAACGGCGTTAGGGTTGGCCTTTTTTATACTATTTATCCTCCTTCTCACTTCTATAAAAATTGCGGGGTGAACAATCTCCTCAAGTTTCTTCCTCTTTTTTGAATCGTCAAATACGATCTTACCAAGTTTTTCCCTGTCGATGGTCATTTCATCGCTCAGAATATCTTCGCCGAACTGATCAACAATTCGTTTCCATGCACTTTTTTGTGGTTCAATAACCTCATGGCTGACAACATCGTAATCGATTATGTATGCCCCAAGCTATTTAAAAAAATCGGATACGAGACTCTTTCCAGTTGCGATTCCCCCCGTAAGTCCAACGTTTATCATTTACGGAAATATCCTCCTTTGAATTTACCTTCTTTAAGTTGTTTTATGAGATCCCCCTCATCCCGAATATCCATTTCAAAGGTTGTGACACACTTACCCACGTCCACGCGGGAGTGGGCATCGCTACCTCCGGTGCCAGAAAGATCCAACTTTCTACAGACCTTTTTTGCAAATTTATTCTCTTTATCTGTGAGCTTTCCGCTGTATACTTCAATTCCGTCCACCAGTTTAAAAATATCCCGCTCACAAGCTTCTTCTAAGTCAAGTTAAAGCATAAGTGTTATGAATGGGGCTTATCTAATAAGGGGCACCCCCAAGGGCCGAATACCCTTTCATAAATTCATCAACAGCATCTTCGTAATTTCCTCTGTCTGCATATTTACATCCAAGTTCATAATGTCCTATGGCTTTTATTATCTGCCCTAACATTCCATCCCTCTCAATTGCCATAATCGATATTTCGGGAAAATCCGAGCTTTTTAGGGGTATTATGATATTTTTAGATTTTGAAAAATCCACGGAACTTTTTCCAAGCTCTTTTTCTGCACTATCCCATTTTTCGTCCTCAATAAGATCTACCGCCTTTAGCAAGTGGTCCATTCCATCGACAAGTGGATGCATACCAGATATCATTTTTCCAAGCTCCAAAATCAATTTTTCACTTTGCAAAAGTGCGCTTTTATCCTCTAAAATTCCACTCTTATATCCTGGCTGAACCGTATCAATATCGATGCTAAAACATTTTTCTTTTGCAGCAGTTATAAAAGGAGTTGCATCATTTAGGGCATCTTCGGATAAGTTTAGTTCAGATCTAATCGATGTGATATCATTGCCTACCATGTATGCATCGGCTTTGTCAAGATGTTCCATGCTTATGGTTAAATTTTGAAGTGCAAAAATCTCATCCATGCTGTAACTACAAATTGTTTTATAAAGTTCGATTATCTCTCTTTGCTCAATTATCTCATTTTCTTTTTCATAGCCTGTCGTCGTATTATTCAGAATCTTTAAAGCCTCTTCAAAATCAACGTTTGATGCCAAAAGTTTTGTTTTTGCATCAGAATATGCACCCGATTCAAGATCTATTTCGTTGATCCTATCTGTGCCCTGGTTTATAAGAAAAGCGGAATCGCTTATGGCCTCTTCCAGGCGTATTGTTGCTTCTTTCAGGCTTTCTTTATCCTCATCTACTGGTAAAGGTGATTGTGCAGGCTCAGAAGTAGGTTCGAAAATGGC
>DAOWMC010000067.1 GCA_030643285.1 Methanobacteriota archaeon
CCAGAAACGCCTGTACCCTTGTGCGAATTCTACCTGCATCGGCAAGGGCTCCGTATTCCCTCTCCAGTACAAGAACTGGTATGCCTTTATCCTCTAAATCCCCTCCTAACATCACGTTATCAACCCCGTGACCATCACAGTATTTTATACTCTCAAGGATAATACCGTCCACACCCGCCTTTTCTGCCATATCTTTTACAAAATCAAGTCGTTTGGAATAGGAGTCAAACATTCGTGGGCAAGGAACGCGATTGTAATAACGATTGGCAATAGCATCCATCGGATCACCGTGTTCCTTTACTGGTTCCCAAAAAGACCTGGCACCAAAGCAGAGTGAGTCAGTAACCACAAGCCCTCCAAGATCCTCAATGATATTAAACAATGCCGGATCATCAATTTCACTTCCTGATATCATCAATCTGTGTTTATATCCCAAAGCACCTTTATCATCTGCAAGTTCGCCTAATAACTCTTTTAGCAACTGGTTGTACTGATCATTTGGCATTGAAGAACCTGCTACAACGACACTCAGGCTTTGTGCACCTGTGATCGGTGGATTTTCACTTCTTCTAAGATCGTACAATTTCTTTAAGAGGAGCCTGGTTTCATTGCAGATGTTTATGGCATCTTTTAAGCCTTCATCTGTGATTTTAACCTCAAAATGTTCTTCAATCTTTTCTTTGAAGATGCCAATCTCGTCTCTGTACCACTTCAGCCCGTATTCTGTGATTGTATGTGGAACCGAGATAATATTTTCCATGAATGGGGTTTTTTTCTGGGCCTTCCAGTTGCTGTGGGTGGCACACATATGATCGCAGCTATAAACGAAAATTGCCCCATCAAAGAAATCGTATTTACCCTCCATCATCAGCTCAAGACAGGCACGGGCAAAGCTACAGTTAACAGTCGATAGGTATGAATCCGCAAGTGTTGTCTCAACACACCCTGTCCCTCTTATCCTGAAAGGAAGGATTCCTGCGGCATGAACGATCTCCTCTGGCATATAGGTACAGTTATAACCTAAAACCTTCTTTCCCTGACGCTTCCAACTCTCAATGTGAGGATTGATAATGGCCCCTGATACTTTTTCAAATTCATCTAATACACTCATTTTATCACCTCACAACATCTTTAGTTTGCAGAAATAACGCGCTATGTCCAGTCTACCCAATTGCTGCCCCCCAAGCCATATCTGAGTCTCTTTTATATCTCGCCAGTGTTTTTCAACATCTGCATCCCGAACATAACCCCATGATCCCATCAGTTCAATTGCTTTGTTTGTAACCATGACAGCCATGTCCGCGGCGTATACCTTCGCGATTCTTGCCTTTGCAATCATCTCATCTGACCATCTATGCCCGTACGTCTTTGGATCCCCAAACATTTTAGCCACACAAAGCGTGTACGTCCTTGCCGTTTCGATTCCAATTGCCATATCGGCGAGTATTCCTGCATTTATGCTGTGTTCTTTTATCGGCTTTCCGGCAACAATCCGCCTTGTCGCATAATCCGTAACGATATCAAAAACGTTTTGAGCAGCCCCTACCGACATGGCAGCACTTCCGATCGATCCAAAGACGAGATTCTGGTGAAGGAGCTTTGCATCGTCACCTGGACCTGCTGCCCGATACCTTTTTGGCACCCTCACATCATCATAGTAAATTGTGCAGTTTCTATCAGCGGCCATTCCTGCTTTGTTCTCAAATTCGCTAAATGACATCCCTTTGATTGGATAAGGAACATAGATCATCGCTATGCCATCATCGCCCAGGTCAGGATCTGTTGTACATACGGTCAGGTAAAGAGAGGATACACCGCTATTTGTTGGCCATTGCTTGGAACCATTGATTACCCACTCATCGTCATCAAGTTCAGCCCTTGTATGTATCTTTTTTCCCTCCATCCTGGGGTTTTCGATGTCACATCCACCTTCAGGCTCGGTCATCGCAAAACAACCCATATTCAGCTTCTTTTCAGAAAATATATTTTCAGAGAATTCCTTTATCAGATCTTCCCTTCTGTACGGCTCAAATAAAATGGGTGCAAGACACCAACCTGTGCACCCGAGCGCAACAGCAATACCACTGTCCCCCGCTGCAAGTTCTTCCAAAGCACCAATGAACGCTGGAGATGCCATAATATCTTCTGATGCTCCTGACAACATCAGTTTCCCAAAGCCAGGACCACCTACCATCAGTTTCTCCATTATCGAATTTACGATCTTGTGATCTTTGTCATCATCAATCTCCTGCCTGACCGGAACAATCTCATTTTTCACAAAGCCCTTGATAACTCTGCGAATCATCTTACTTTCAGTCCCCTCAAGCTCCTTTATGGATAAATGTTCTGGCATTTTTTGACCTCCTATGACATCGCCTTATTAAAACTAAGTTGGCAGATAGATTTTGTCAATTAATAATCATATAATTTTGTATTTTTCATCCACTTATATAAAAAATTTTAACTTTTAAAAAAAAGTAACACCCCGAAATTTTCAGTTAATTCGGGGGTTTTGTACGGGCCCAATCCATATCACTTGTTTTCTTATACAAACAACATCTTAAGATCTTTTCCGGAGACCACAAGATTCAGTAGATTTATCTGACCGGTCTTTTCCAAAATATTGTTCACATTCTCTGTTTTCTTTCTCAATGCAAGTTTTTGGAGTGGTTCCAAGCTCTTTTTTGCAAGATTTTTTGTTTTTATTACACCTGCCTTTTTAGCTTCATCCACGAGCTTTTCACCCTCCTCGCTTCTGATTATAACGGTACTCCACCCGGCATCTGATCCGATAGAGCCCACCGACACATCTGCAAACTCGGCACCAAAGTCATAGCATACCTTACAACCTTCCCTCATCAAGGGTTTCATATCTTTGATTGGAATTGTAACTTCAACATCTTTTGTGTACGCGTAGAACTTACCTTTTGATATGTCAAACTTGGTTACATCCTCTATTTTAACTCCGTTTTCAGATAGCTTTTCTACCAATTTGTCCCTGTCAAAAGATTCCGTGCACATCAGACCGATTGAGAGCTTCACCCTGTCAGCCTTAACATCAAAGTTTTGTGATGTTTGAATCTTCCTCATTGCCTGAATCTGGCAGGGAACACCAACAAGGGCTATTTCCTTCTTGCCCTGGTCAAAAGCATCTCTTACGCCGGTCAGAACAGGGGCGGTTGTGTATTTAGACCCTGCGCCAGCTATGATTTCTTCCTTAGTCGTTGCAACAGTAGGTTCTGGCGTCCATGCTTCTTCCTCTGACTTTTTTGTAACTACGGCCGCATCTATCATACCCTTTTCTAATGCGAAGCTAAGTAACGCCGTAACGATTCCACCATCCTGACATTCTCCTTCAATATCCTTGTCAGTGGTCTTTGCGGTGAGTATTTCTTTATAGCAACCAAGTGCATTATCCTCCCTCACGCCACCAAATATCGCTTTATCCATCTCAAAGATTGGGAAAAAGGTTCTTGGGCAAAAATCATAGCATGCTCCGTGAAGCTCATAACATTTTTGCTCAGTCGTTGGCTTTTCATTGGCGTAGCGTATGTACTCAGTACAAAATGCCCCGCATGCCCCGCAATAGCAGCACAAATCTTTATATATTACCTCTGCTTCCAAATCAAATATGTTACCTTTTGGTACATCCATCATTTATTCCTCCTATACGTATCACAAGTTTTGAAGGGTTTATTGGTCTCATCCTTCCAAACTATCCAATTTTTTTTCACTTTTTTTACTTTTAACAAGTTATCTTGGGATAACTCTAAGACATTGCTCTTAGCGGTCGCCCAACTCACACCGATCTTTTCTCCAATCTCCCCAATAGACATCGGCTGATTCTCCTCATATAAAACACTCAGGATTCTCTCTTTTGTCGGGTTCATCATTTATCCCAGTATTAAGCTGTGTATTACCATCAGTATTAATATATAAAAGGGTTAGCATTTTCTATCGACAACCAACCAACAAAGAAATCAGATGGAGTGGGGCTAGTAAGCCCCCTTCTGTTTTAGCGACATTCATCTAAGCGCTTATCAATAAGGCAATGGTCTGAACTCCATTTACTGCCTTTAGCTTGCACCCACGAGGTTTCGCCGTTCCATCCACCTACATACGACCTCAGCGTTTCCGCATCATTGCATTTATATGTGATGGTTCGTTTCTGTGCCAGAGCCAGGACTCTCGCCCTACACCATGAAACATGGTGTTCGTGTATCCAGACGGTGGGGGGACTTTCCTCAGCCAATATTTTACGCTTTTATGCAACAGCGATGATGAAAATTGACCGGCAGTCGCTCTTCCTCTCTCCAATTGATAATATCTGGCCTCAACACTATTTAATATTTCGATGCTTACAAATATTTATAAACCATTATAGTCGATAAATTGTGAGATGAAAGGGAAGTTTGGTAGATACGGTGGGCAGTTTGTACCTGAGATACTTATGCCTGCTATAGAGGAACTCATAGAGGGATACGAACGTTATAAAGCTGATCAAAAGTTCACAAAAGAGTTAAATTTTTATTCAAGAGAGTTTGCAGGACGACCCACCCCCCTATATCATGCCAAAAGGCTTAGCGAGGCGTATGGGGCAAAGATCTACTTAAAAAGAGAAGATCTCGTTCATGGCGGCGCTCACAAACTTAACAACACCCTGGGCCAAGCGTTACTTGCTAAATATATGGGAAAGGAAAGGATAATAGCAGAAACAGGTGCAGGCCAGCATGGAACTGCAACTGCGATGGCCGGAGCAATGCTTGGAATAAAAATTGAGGTTTACATGGGTTCCAAAGATATGGAACGCCAGAGGATGAATGTTTACAGAATGGAGCTTTTAGGTGCAAAAGTCATCCCTGTGGAAAGTGGTTCAAAAACACTAAAAGACGCGATAAATGAGGCGCTCAGGGACTGGGTCTCAAATGTGGAAGATACCTATTACCTTATCGGCTCTATTGTCGGGCCCCATCCATATCCCGAGATTGTCAGGGACTTTCAGAGTGTAATTGGGAAAGAGACAAAAGAGCAGATACTAAAATGTGAAAAAAGACTCCCCGATTCGATCGTTGCATGCACGGGCGGGGGAAGTAACAGCATCGGTATATTCTATCCATTTATTGAAGACGATGTTAAGCTTTTTGCTATAGAAGCCGGCGGTGAAAGTCTAAAAAAGACAGACAAGGTAGCTTATCACTCCGCTTCATTGTGCCAGGGTGAAGAGGGCATATTACACGGGGCAAGAACGAAGATTCTACAGAATGAGTATGGACAGATACTCGAATCTCATTCAATTGCCGCAGGTCTGGATTATTCGGGAGTCGGGCCGGAACTTTCCCACCTATCTGAGATTGGCAGGATAAATAGCGGTAATATATGTGACAATGACGCTTTAGAGGCATTTTACGAGTTGAGTAGAAAAAAAGGCATAATTCCTGCCTTGGAATCTTCACACGCAGTTTCTTATGTTCTTAAACATGCAAAGGAATTGGGAGACTTGATTGTTATAAATCTTTCGGGCCGCGGTGACAAGGATGTTGAGATTGTGGCAAGATTAAACAGAGGTGATAAGGCGTGATTGAAAAGACCTTTTCAAAACTAAAAAAGAAGGGTGAAGGTGCGCTTATCGCATATGTCTGTGCCGGTGATCCCACACCAGATGAAACAAAAGATATTGTTAATGCACTTATCAAAGGTGGAGCTGACATGGTGGAGATTGGTCTTCCATTTTCAGACCCGATTGCAGATGGTCCCGTTATCCAGGGTGCCATAGATAGATCTCTTCGTGCCGGCATGACACCAGACCTCTATTTCAAAATCATTTCGGATTTGGATGTTAAAGTGCCTTTACTTGTCATGACCTATTACAATCTGATCTTTAAAAGGGGCGTTAAAAAATTTGTAAGTGATTGTAAAAAAAGTAACATTTGCGGAATAATAGTCCCGGACCTTCCGATTGAAGAGTCAAAAGAACTTTTTTCAAACTGCAAAAAACATGGCGTTGACCTTATATTTTTTATTGCACCGACAACAACCGACCCACGCATAAAAAACACATTAAAACAGGCCTCTGGGTTTTTGTACCTCGTCTCAAGGTTAGGTGTAACCGGGCAAAGAGATGATGTTTCATCATCCACGGGCACACTTATAAACAGGCTATCCTCTGTTAAGGTACCAAAAGCCGTTGGATTTGGGATATCAAAAAAAGAACATGCGGAACAGGTGATAAAATCAGGAGCCGATGGCGTTATAGTCGGATCTGCCTTTGTAAACATCATAGCAAAAAAAGAAGGGAATTTTAAAGAACAGCTAACGCAATTGGCAACAGAATTAAAAGAAGGATGTATTAGCGGGTATCGGGATAGGTAAGAGCTAATTTTTATTAAATCATGTTTAATACGTCGGCTATATGTTCAATCTCTTTTTTACTTAC
>DAOWMC010000216.1 GCA_030643285.1 Methanobacteriota archaeon
AGACAAGAACAAATCAGTGTAATCTTGTGTAATCTGTGGTTTTTTTACATCAGCTATATAAATACCTTAATTTAAATTATAGCTCCAACTTAGCCGCAATTTGAGCAATGGCCTGTAAAAACGGACTGTCTTTTGGCAGCTCCACTATTGGTTTTCCCTCAAGATCGGATTCTGAAACATTTTTATCAAACGGTATCATTCCGACAATTGTAAGGCCAAGATCACTTGCAAGTTTTTCTATTTTTTCTTCATCTCCTTCTTTAACCTTATTTGCAACTACGTAGAAGTCTTTGAATTCAATCCGTAGGCTTTCTGCCAGATCTTTTATTCTTTTTGCGGTGTCAAGACCTTTTTTAGTAGCATCAGTCACGATTAGCATCGTGTCAACATCACGGATTGTTCTTCTGCTTAAATGTTCAAGTCCCGCCTCAGCATCTATTATGCAAATATCATAGTTCTTTGAAAAGGTGTCTATTATAAGCCTGAGCTGGTGGTTTACCCAGCAGTAACAGTCCGGCCCTCCGGCCTTCCCATTGCGAGTAAATCAATTTTTTCACCCTCATGTAGAATACCCATCACCTTATACTCCAACAGACGTTGTTTATCCGTTGTAGCTGCAAGTTTATCCCTTTCCTTTTGCAGTTCCTCCCTTATGTCTCCAATCGTCTTTTTAATGTTTTCACCAAGAGATTGAGGGAGGTTTGTATCCGGATCGGCATCTATTGCCAGTACGCTTTTATTGTTATGTTCTGCAACATAATTAATAAGTGAGGCTGAAACGCTTGTTTTTCCAGTCCCTCCTTTTCCCGATACAGCGATTATCTTTCCCATTAAAACACCATATTATATCTGTGATACCTATCTTTAGATTTTATGTTTTGTCCTTTATAAATCAGCGAATCTGTGTTAGTCCGTTAGAAAAATATATGGGTCGAAAAGCTATATGGATTAGTTGAATGGAAGCTGTTATTACAGAAGATAAAGGCATTTTAGGGCTCATGAGGGTTTACAAGGATCTTATAACCCAGATATTGCCAGATAAAAGTAAAATAGCTTATTTAGGTTGTTCGGGTATATGTTTACCATTTGTAGAGCTTTTAACACATTCCATTCGCGAATCAGGTCATGAAATGTTTTTTATTCCTGATAACAGTTTGAAAAATTGCAGAAAGATGGTTTATATAGAGGACATAGGGATACAGACTGGAAAAAAAGTGTCACCTAAAAAGGTCGGGTGTGTGGTTGTGATGGGTGGCCTGGCATACCCACAGATATGCCTTACCGCCGAGGACACAAAGAAAGTTATGGATGAAATTTTGGGCGATGGCATAACGCTTGCTGTATGTTCTGGGGACATCTTTAGTAGAGCAGGATGGCGAGATAAAATCAAATTCGATTACGCTATAAATATGAGGGATGATCATTTTATTGAAGTTGAAAAATGAATGAGATAAAAACAGCGATAAAGACCGAGGGTTTGACAAAGAAATTTGGAGATCTTGTAGCCGTAGATAACGTTGACCTTGAAATAAAGGCAGGTGAACTATTCGGGCTTTTGGGGCCAAATGGCGCAGGCAAGACAACAATAATTAAGATGCTCTCCACACTTCTTAGACCTACTTCTGGAAAGGGTTATGTGTGTGAGTATGACGTTTCCAAGGACCAAAATGCCGTTCGCAGATCAATTGGAATCGTATTTCAGGATCCAAGCGTTGATAGTAAGTTAACCGGCAAAGAGAACCTTGATTTTCATGCAAGAATGTATCACCTTAATAAGGAACTCAGGGTAAAGAGGGTAAAAGAAGTACTGAAACTCGTTGAATTGGAGGATAAGGCCAAAATTTTGCTTGAGAATTATTCGGGCGGCATGCAGAGAAGGCTGGAGATAGCAAGAGGCTTAATGCACTATCCAAATGTTTTATTTCTGGATGAACCAACCCTGGGGCTTGATGCACAGACCAGACGTCACATATGGGATTACATAAAAAAGTTAAATGAAAAAGAGGATGTGACAATCGTTTTGACAACGCATTACATGGAAGAAGCTGATTACCTATGCGACAGGGTTGCAATAATCGATCAGGGGCGCATAGTTGCCCTCGACACACCTGAAAATCTCAAAAATATGATCGGAGCCGATGTAATATCACTAAAAATCCCAGAGGGTATGGACCGTCTCATAGAGGTGTTAAAGGGATTCGACTGGGTAAAAAAGGTAACTGAACACGATGGGTTTCTGGATATATGTGTCAAAGAGGGTGAGACAAAGATCCCCGATATTGTAATTTCTGCCCAGCGTGAAGGAATAAGTATAAAATCAGTCAGTCTTCATGAACCGACATTGGAAGACGTCTTTTTGCAGTTTACCGGAAGAACGATTAGAGAAGAAGAGGGTAGTGCAAAAAAAGTAATGAAGAGATTAATGATGGGTAGTAGACGGTGAACTTAGTATAAGCATAATTTTGGAGGATTTTTTATTACTAAATTTATAATGGTTCAGGGCACGGCATCTCATGTTGGAAAAAGTGTATTGGTCACGGCCCTATGTAAGATATTTTCAGATGACGGATTGAACGTTGCACCGTTTAAGTCACAGAACATGAGCCTCAACTCATGGGTAACATCCGATGGCGAGGAGATCGGCATTGCTCAGGCCATACAGGCAAAAGCAGCAGGTATAGAGCCCACTTCTGACATGAATCCGATCCTTCTTAAGCCAAAGGGTGATGGAATTTCACAGGTTATCACCCTTGGAAAGCCATTGGAAGATAGGAGGGCGGAGGAATATTATGACAGAAACGGTGATCTTTTTGAGATAGCAAAAGATGCGTTAAAAAGGCTTAGTGAAGA
>DAOWMC010000045.1 GCA_030643285.1 Methanobacteriota archaeon
CCTTCACGATCAACATACATATTCTTGTCCACCTTTTCAAAAGAGTTCTTTTGCTCTACCTCTCCTGTTACAGTAATATCTCCAATACCTGTTGGTTTGCCGGTAAGATTAAATCTTGCTCCAAAGCCCACTAACTCCTCTTTTGTATAAGGAATTCCTATATATGTCTTCTTCTTGCCAAACTTTGCGTACTTCTTCTGAAAGATGTTAGGATGGGCAATTATCTCCATCTCACCGGTCTTTTCCAAAACTGATTTTAGTCCACCCGTGTGATCAAAGTGTCCGTGGCTAAGCACTATTTTCTCCACATCACTCAAATCAACGCCCAAAACTGCTGCGTTATTGACGGTTGAGATCTTCTGGCCCGTGTCGAAGAGAATCTTGTTGTCACCTGTTTCAACTAGGATAGATAGGCCATACTCTGCTATGAGTCCTTTTGGGCGTTTTCCTGCGGTATTCTCGCTGAGTGTTGTTATTCTCATGACACCAACTCAACACCTCTTTTTTTATTTATATCAATGTCTGTGTTCCTTGCATGCGTTGGCATCAGTTGCTTCGGAAAGCGCCCCGGACTGATATGCATTTATTACATCCTTCACAGTCCCTGATGCACCAACATATACCTCCACACCAAACCCTTCGAACATCCTGACTGCTTTTGGCCCAAGTCCACCGCATAGCATCACTTCCACACCCTCTTTTGAGAGCAATTCGGGCGGTGATCCCACCCCACCATAATGTTCACTTGTATTTGATACCACCTTCACATCGTCTGTTTGCATATCCACAATCGTGAACGATGGTGCCTGTCCAAAGTGCTCACATACTAATTCATTCAATCCTTTATTTCCCATTGTTGGGGCACATATCTTCATATTTTCATCTCCTCCAATTTTTTTTATTTATTTTATTTTATTTATAGATCGGGACTTTCACTTAACCAACCCAACCTTACATCATCCCTTTTATCAAATTCAGAAACATATGGCTTTATATCTATAAGTGGAGTTCCATTAACCATATCTATTCCGTTTACCGTTAGTACATTATCCCTTATCTCAATCAACCTTACAACCGAAAGTCCAATCGGGTTTGGCCTCCTCGGTGCCCTCGTTGCAAATAAACCTCTAAGATGGTCATCCAAGAAAGGTTTAATGCGTAAGGAATAACCTTCTGACCTGTGAAAAGCAAACAGCAAAATAATGTGAGAGAATCCATCCAAGTCCGATAGCCCTTTTCCATATTCCTTAAACACTTCAACCTCTGCAGTATCTTTCGATCTGGATGGTTGAATCGGACATTCGGATAAGTCGTTATAGGGCGTGTGAATTATCCCGATCTCCTTTATATTAAACATCGTTAATCCCAATATCTGCTTCAACTATCACTTCCGTGATCATGGAATTTGTTACCAATGCATACCTTTCAGCCCTACCCATCGCTTCTTTTGCCTTCCCTAGATCCTCTTCACCCTTAACTTTGAGCTTTGGTCGGATGATAATCTTTGTAAATTTGAGTTTGCCATCTACCTTTTCCAATAATCCCTCAGCTTCACTTTCATACGATATAAGATCAACACCTGTCTTTTCAGCCATTGTCAGAAATGTCAATAATATGCACATCTCGGCCGAACCTACAAATGCATGTTCCGGAGTCATTATACTGTCATAACCTCTAAAATTGGGCGGTGGTGAACATTTCATCCTTATCTCATTTGCAAAAAATTCACCCAATCGCCCCTCTGACCAGATTACTTTTGTCTCATACTTATGCATCTTTTAATCCCTGCCATAAGAATCAATAGCCACCCTCAATGCATTTATGGGAATACCCGGACAGTGATTTTTTATTTCGGGAAGCCCAGCTATATATGCTTTAATATTATCCATGTTTAGCTCTTTTGCTTCATCCAGCTTCATCTTTTTGATCATCTCCGTGAGGGCAGAACCAGATGCAAATGAAGCTGCACACCCTATTCCCTGAAACTTTGCATCAAGGATCACACCGTCATTTATCTTCAAATATATCTTCATATTGTCCCCGCATATTCCGGTATATTCGCCAGTGGCATCCGCATCCTCGATTATTCCAACATTCACTTTTTTTATGTAATAATCAATCGCCCTTTCAGAATAGCCAGCATGTTTTAAAAGATCATATTCTTTATCTTCACTCATTTTTTTTCCTCAAGCAGCTTGAAATGTGCATATAATATCTCTCATGGTTTTCATCTTCTTGAATTATAATCATCAATCGCTGCTCACAATGTATTCACCACAAGAACGGTATATTGGGCGGTATCTTCTAACAATCCACCCAATAACAGACAAAAGCTCTTCACTTTCTATGTTTGTGGTTCCTTTACTGTTCTATCTTTTACAATTCCGGTTATTACGCTGCCATACTCGGTCGTTGCGCCACAACCATCGGTTAAAAACCTGCTATCAATTCTCTTTATTCCTTGAACTTGAGATAGATATGCATCGTGCCCCGCGATATCCCGCGATTATGCCAAACCCTTCCACATCTTTTATCCTTCCAACGTTTCTTGGGTTGTAAGCGTGATCTCCAATCACATCAGATTGGATCTTACTTTCCTTTTCCAGTATGAAATCCTGTATCCTTTCCACTACTTTATCAAGATTTGAATTTTCTGTCACCTCTTAAATATCTCAAAAAATAAAGATAAAATTGCGGCTTAAAATGCCGCTAATTACCTATTGTATCTTCTCACAAGATACGCCACTGCAAGCAGTCCACTAATTGCGAATATTGCTTCGAATCCTGGTGTTGGCTCTTCTGTTGTCGTTGGGGTTTCTGTCGTTGGGGTTTCTGTTGTTGTTGGTGTAGCTGTAGCTGTTGTTGGTGTAGCTGTCGGTCCTTCAGTTGCAGTTGCTGTCCAGAAGATCTTATCTATCTTTTCCTGTGGGATGAAAGAACCTCCTTTTCCCATTATCTGGCCTTCACAACCCTCACAAAAAACTTCCTTGTTCTCATGACAGAATGCACAATCCTTTGCATCAGAAGTTATGGTGTGTGGGAACCATTCAGCCCATCCTGTGTGTGTTGCATTAGATTCATTCATAGCGGTCATTTTAAGGAAGGGCGTTATCTTCCCATCAGCGCCGACACCAAGATAGTACTGTGTGGAGTCAAAGGTAGTACCCTTACGTGTATCGAGATGGCAGTTCTCACAGGTCAGCATCCATCCGGAATGGCACGCAGTACAATCGAGCTTATTCTCATGGGTTTTATGTGCCGAAATATCTGTTGAATACTGCTTCACTTCCATATCTTTGACTATCTTTGCCGGACTTATATGACAATCTTCACATGTTGTCGTTACAGCATCGGCCATCTTGTCATATGTAAGACCATCACCGTGCATCTCATCTGCCGTGTGGCAATCTATGCATGTAAGCCCCTTTTCGTAGTGAATGTCTGCATGAGGCCCTTTACTCTTGTGTAACGGCATGTCGCCTATAAATGTCGCGGTCTGCTTCTTGAAATGGCATTGGTCACACGTATCAATGGTGATCTGTGCTCCATGTCCACCCTCATGGCATTTCTCGCATGTGGTGGCATGGCAGTTGGAACAATTCCATTCAGAGTAGTATTCATCCATATTTATCCCGAAGTGGCCTGCTGCACCAACTTCATATTCGCTCTTCATTCCCGTACCGGTATAGTGTAGAGACGTTGTGAAATTATTCGCAATATCTGCATGACAATCTTCATTCTCACAGCCACCGAAGTCCTCTGCAACCGTTGTTAAGCCAGTTAGAGATACAAGCACTAACGAAACTACAACCAAGATCAACACTCTTTTCTTCATTTATAACCCTCCTTCAAAAAACATTCATAGGTATGTTTAGATATACGTTCTATGATTAAACAGATATATAAATTTTCTCAAAAAAGGTTTATAAACGTATAAGATAATACGTGCTTTAATTATGGTCGTGACAAGTATGGATAAACTGGATAAGAGAATAATTAGGACACTCCAGCAGGATTCACGACTCTCATTTACCAAAATTGCAGAACAAGTTGGAGCAAGCACTGCTACTGTTAGCGGTAGAGTAAAAAGGATGCAAAATTCAGGGATTATAAGAGGGTATACTGTTCTGCTCAATACATCCGTGATCGGGATGACAACGCTTATTGCAATGGTCAGGATGAAGCCAGAGTATAGCGTTACTGAAGCCGGAGAGAAAATATCGATGTTAGAAGAAGCATGCTGCGTACACAAGGTAACCGGTGATTTTGACATATTGGTGAGCTTGAAATGTTTTGGTTATGATGAATGCACAGAAGTAATCGATAAGATAAAATCAGTAAGTGGTGTGGAGAGAGTGGACACGCATATTGTCTTAAAGACGATGAAGGAACAGCTAGAGATCGGTTTGTAAGAAAGGTCGATTAAAAAGTAACGACCTTGTCACACTCGTTTATGAGATCATATAGATCTTTCATCGTTGAGAGTGGGCACATCTGTGAACCTTCGGAATTACGAATTTTAAGGCAGGTTCCACATGCAAGTATCTCGCCATTGTCATTTACAAATTTTTGCATCTCTTCGGTTACGTTGAATTTTTCAGTGTCAAGTGACTCACATTCAACACCCTTGGCAAGTAGAAATATTTTGACCGTGTCGCCTTCATTAAGCGCGAAGCTCCCCAATCGAAAAGCATTCCATACTGTTTCTGCCTCATCGGAATAGATGATTATCCCCAATTTCATTTGTTTTACCTCCTTTGCTTCTCAAAAAAAAAATGTAAAAATTGAGGGGTTTTCACCCCCCAAGTTCTTCCAAGCGCTTCTTTATCTGTTCAAGCTGTTGACCGAGCATATTTGCCTGGCTCTCGAGTACCTTTATCTCCTGGTCCTTTGGTATCTGTGCACCCGACGGAACTGTTTTTTGCGGTGTTTTCTGATTCAAATGGTCCGTGAACTGTTGAACTTGTCCTGTTTCTGTTAGATACTGTGCACATGGCGGATTACCGCCCCAGCCCGGAGAGTATCCGAATCTTATCCATCCGGGAAGTCCTGTAGCATAGTACATATTTCTATATCCATGTCCTGGCATTTTTTTTCTCACCTCCAAAACTTTGACAAAATTTTTATACAAACAACGGGTTGCAAAGCAACCCGTTTACTCCAATCTTGGATTGGGCTTTTTCAAGGAGTTAAAATCCCCGCTTATATGCTTTTCAGCCGGGTCTCCATTGGAGATCAAACAGGTTGGATGAAGGCATTCACCTTCACCTTTAGTTTCTGATCATTTGATTTCCACACTTGGGACATTTCTGCTGATAGCATGGTACACCCACCTGATGTGGCATTGTATGTCCGCAACCTGGACATTTGCATTCTCCGCCGGGTCCTGCTGCTGATGGCCCACCCATTCTTCCTCTACCACTTCCTCCTCTTCCCATACCTCGACCGGAACCACCTATATTGCCTCCTGGCATTTTTATCACCTCCCTTTTGCTTTTCCTAGTATAGCTTTCACAATTCTCAAATCCTCTTCCATACTCTCTATTTTCCATTTTAAATCCATGGACTCATCCGATATTATGAAAGTGTCATTCTCCGTTGACTGCATTGTAATAGCTCCTTTTGGACATGTTCTTACGCAAGAACCACAGCCTGTGCAGAGATTAACATCAATCACCGGTCTTGAGAAAGCCATCTAATTTTTTCCTGTAATATCACACACGATCTATCTACCACCCCTTCCTCTTCCTCGTCCACCACCCCTGGAGCCCATACCGCCCATTCCTGCATGTTCTTCGACCGTTGCCCCGTCTGTTTCACTAAATCCACCACCCTTGTACATCTCAATTGCATCCTTAACCGTACCGGATGCCCCGGTTGCTATCTTTATTTTAGCCGCTGATAATGTCTGAAACGCATTCGGCCCAACATTCCCAGTTATAACCACGCTGACTCCTTTATTCGCGACTGTCTGAGCCGCCTGTATTCCTGCCCCACCTGACGCAGAGATACCTTCATTTGAAAAGGCTTCGAACTTCATCGTATCCGGATCAACGATGACAAAGTACTGACACCTTCCGAATCTCGGATCAACCTGCGCATCTAGATCTTCACCTGTTGCTGTTACACATATCTTCATTCTTTAAACATCTCCTTTTTTTATAAATTCCTGGATCTTATCGGTAATCTTCTCAAACGACTCGGAAGCATCCGAACGACTGAGAATAAATGGCTTTCCAGAATCGGCATCCTCAACAATCTGCGGATCGATAGGAACTGAGCCAAGGAATGGTACGTCCATATCTTTGGCAGATCTCTTTCCGCCACCGACTTTGAAGAGATCGATCTTCTCGCCACATTTCGGACATGAAAGACCGCTCATATTTTCCACAATACCAATTATTGGCGTCTTGAGCTGTCTTGCAAAGTTCACAGTCTTTCTTGAGTCCAAAAGAGCAACATCCTGCGGTGTTGTAACGATTATCGAACCGTCTATATCTTTAATGAGTTGGACAACACTGAGTGGTTCATCACCGGTTCCGGGTGGTAAATCTATTATAAGATAATCTAAGTTACCCCATTCAACGTCCGAGAGGAATTGCCTTATTGCTGTCATTTTCATTGGCCCCCTCCAGATTACAGGAGAATCTGTGTCTGGTAACAAAAAAGCCATAGAGATAACTTTGAGTCTTGGTGGGACCATAACCGGTAAGATCGAACCATCCCCTACATCCGGGTGCATCTTATCCAAACCAAGCATCTTGGGAACATTTGGCCCATGTATATCAGCATCCATCAGACCAACCTCCAGCCCCTTTGCAGCAAGGGTAAAGGCAAGGTTTACCGCAACTGTGGTCTTTCCGACTCCACCTTTCCCGCTAATTACCATTATCTTATGTTTTACCTTTGACATTCTATCCGAAACCGCTTTATCCTGCATCAGAATCTCCTTCTTCGGGTCTGTACAAGTTTCTTCGGTACTACAAGTTTCGCATTTTTCATCACATTCTTTCATACCTGAAAACCTCGTTTTTCTCTTCCCCCATAACCATGGCCTTTACTTGGGCCACGATCGCTTGGAGATCTACGTATGTTTACACTTCCACAATCAGGGCATTTTTGTGGTCTTTCAGTACCGTATGACTCCATCCATTCATTTTTGCAATCGAAACATCTGAATACCCGCTCTCCGGTCACTACCATTTTATAATTTCCTCCATTAACTCTAATTGCCTTGCCAAGTACCAGCGCCTCGGCAACCTTTCTTCTGGCGGAGAGTAGTAACCTGTGGAAGGTTGGCTGTGAGATATCCATCGCCTTGGAGGCATCATCCTGGGTTATTCCCTCAAGATCTTTCAGACGGATCGCCTCGAACTCTTCGAGTGTTAAGGTAACCTCCTCGAGTTTTGTAAGAGGTATGCCTGCGGGTTTAAAATACAGAATTTGTGGTTCGAAATGTATCCTTCGGCATTTTTGTGGTCTTGGCATTATTAAATGAATATATATTCATAACAATGCTTAAATCTTTTGGTAATCCCGGTCCTTTTGGACCCCCTACTTCCGAAGTTAACTTGACTTTATTACATTAGACTTGTTGCATAATAAGCAAAAAATAAAGCCACGCATATCGATTTTAGTACTTATACCGATTCCGAGTACCCTCTTGTCTTTTAACCCACCTAAACCGTTTTTATTATAATCCCTAATCCATCGGCCGACTGTGCTTTCATCGACACCAAATTCATGGGCAACTTCGCCCCTTTTTTTACCAGTGAGCAGTTGTTCAATCGCGAATAATCGC
>DAOWMC010000105.1 GCA_030643285.1 Methanobacteriota archaeon
AGGTAGCAATGGTTACCGAATAAGACTATGGAAAGCCGAGTTACAGAAATTGGCAGATGAAACCGGATTGGAAATATCGAGTTGTCATTTTCCACCGGATACAAGCAAATGGAATAAAATTGATACAAATCAATATCCATTGGGGATTAAAGTGTCAGATAAAGAGATGAAACTGATTAATCTAAAAAAAGATGAATTTCATGGAGAATGGAACTATACAATCAGTCCACGTGGTAGGTTGGTTTGATACTTTAATTTAATTACAGATCCTAAGGTGGGAGTTGGGGGGCTTTTCCAACCACTTAAAAATAATCCCCAACACAATCAATTGCCTTTGCCATAAGTTCAGCACTTTTATCAAGGTCATCCAGACTCAAAAGTTCTACCGGGGAGTGAATATATCTACATGGAATGCTTAGAACCCCCGTAGGTATCCCGCTCTTTGTCAAAAATATTGCAGTTGCGTCTGTTGTACCTCCGGAGGATACATCGAGTTGATATGGAATCTCGTTTTTATCGGCAGCCCCACACAGCCATTTTAAAACAGGCTCAGGCGTTATTATACCCCTCCCCGATGAGTCCAGTACGGTAACACCCGGGCCATTATCCATTTCGACAGGGGCATCTTTCATCTCGATTCCAGGATGGTCCCCCGGTATTGTGACATCCGTTGCAATTGCAACATCGGGGTCAAGGCCAAATGCAGACGTCTTTGCACCTTTTAGTCCAACCTCCTCCTGAACCGTTCCAACGGCATATATGGTGGCATCCGTATCCATTCTTTTCAAAGCCTCTATCATCATTACGACACCTGCCCTATTGTCAAATGCTTTACCGGTAACCCTGTTATTTGTAAGCTCCTTCATTTCGATGTCTATTGTGGCAGTTGCCCCTGGAAAAATACCCATCTTTTCGGCATCCTCCCTATTTTTGGCGCCAATATCTATAAACATATCATCTGTTTTTATAGGTTTTTTCCGCTCCTCTGCATCCATTCTATGCGGTGGTTTTGATCCCACAACACCCACTACAGGGCCATTTTTACCATACAAAATCACTCGCTGACTCAATAGCGTCTGGTCAAACCAGCCTCCAACACAGACAAAGCTTATAAAACCATTGTAATCCACATACTTTGCCATCAGCCCTATCTCATCCATATGTGCCGCTATCATCACAGAAGGGCCCTTTCCTTTTTTTGTACCTATCAAATTTCCAATCGAGTCAACCTTTATTTTGTCAACATATGGTTTCATCTCTTTTTTTACGATTGTCCCAATATTTCCTTCGTATCCCGATATCCCATGTGCATCGGATAGTTTTTTCAATAAACCTTTTAAATCACTCATTTAAGTCCCTCATTCAATCCCATGTTTCACATACTTTTAACATAACCATATAAATTCCTAATTATGACTATTTTGACATATTTTCGGGTAACTCAATTTCGATCTGGTCACCGGCCTTTTATACCAAATAACCCGGATGCGTTTCCCTGATTTATGGAAACCCCAGTATTTTGACTTCCTATATAGAAGCAAAGGTTCATCCATCTCAACCCCTCCGTATGTCTTTGTAAATGTAACATGCGTATCTTAAACCAATGTCGGTAAGGAGCGTAATTACCTGTTTCATCTTTATCTGCCATTTTCGATTAAAACATCCATAAGGTTTTCGCCTATGATCTTTCCAAATGATCCTTTTTTTGCAGATTCTTCATCGTATGAACTAACAGAATCACCTTTTTCCTCACTTGAATAAATTGCAAACGGAACAGGCTCTCTTGTATGTGTTTTAACCGGAATTGGGGTGAAATGATCTGGTAATACCAATATCTTATATGGGGCTTTCAGTTCATCCAGTATAAGGCCCACCATCCAATCAAAACGCTCTATAGCCTTTATTTTTTCGTCTAAATTACCCATATGGGCTGCTTCATCCGGTGCTTCAACATGAACAAACACAAAATCATTTTTCTCAAGTGATTTTATCGCATACTTTGCCTTGTTCTCATACGAAGTATCCAGATAACCGGTCGCTCCGGGAACATCTATCACATCCATCCCTGCACACTTTCCAATTCCCTTTATAAGGTAAACTGCAGAGATCACCGCACCACAAAGCCCGTATTTATCCTTGAAAAGCGGAATTTTTGGGGTTTTTCCCTGCCCCCATGGCCAGATCATGTTGGCAGGCCTTTTACCTTCTTTTTTTCTCTTTATGTTTATTTCGTGCCCTTCCAGGATTTCTTTTGACGCCACTATCAGGTCTTTCAGGAATCCACCATCGCCTGCTGGCATGTTATCATAAATTGACTGGCCGATCACATCGTGTGGTGGAGCGCATGTAACAGAATCGGCATGATTCAGGGTTAAGATATGCCTGTAGCTTATCCCCGTGTGGAACTTTAACCCATTTTTTCCAATCTTTTCGTCTAATAGCTCAATTAGCACTTTTGCCTCTTCTGTTGTTATGTGTCCCGAAGCATGATCTATGATCTCACCATTTTCTTCCGTTATAAGGTTGCACCTGAATATAACATCGTCTTTGGAAAGCTCAATACCAATACCTGCGGCCTCAAGTGGCCCTCTACCGGTATAGTATGTCTCAGGATTATAACCGAGTATTGAAAGGTTTGCAACATCACTTCCCGCTTCCATGCTATCTGGTATCGTTTTAAGAAGCCCGTTTTTTCCACTACGTGCAATACGATCCATATTTGGAATATTAGCGAATTGAAGCAAAGTTCTGTTATTCAACTCTTTAAGGGGATAGTCTGCCATCCCGTCTCCAACAAGAATTATATATTTCATCATGATACGGTATCTATAAATACGATAAGAAAACTTAAAGTTATTGACTCTTAGGAGACAATCATGTATATAATCGTTATGGGTGTTGGGGGTATTGGGCGAAATTTAGTACACCTTGCAACTCAAAACAGACATAATGTTGTTATAGTTGATAAGGATCAGGGCAGATGTAGGGATGTAGCCAGTAAATACGATGTCATAACCATCGTTGGTGATGCTACGGCAAAGTCAATACTTGAAGAGGCGGGCTCTGATAGAGCAGATGCCTTGATAGCAACAACAAAAGATGATGCTACAAATTTGATGTGTGTGCTTGTGGCAAAGGAACTCGGAATCAAATCGGTGGTCGCTGTGGTTAACGATCAGGATCATGCAGAAATGTTCAAAAGAGCCGGTGTTAACGTACAGGAAAACCCCGATCTGGCAGTTGCTCAGCAGTTGTTCTGGTCCATGCAAAGGCCAGGTATTAAAGATGTGATTCAGATAGGAAATGGTAAAGCAGAGATCTTTGAGGTTACCGTATCAAATCATTCACCGGCAGTTGGTAAAACCCTCTCAAATCTATCACTTGAAGGCGAGGGGTTGGTTGTCGCAATCCAACGTGGTAAGAAGATAATAGTGCCAACAGGACGCTCAAAAATTTTGGCTGATGATAAATTAACTGTTTTTGCACAGTCAAAGTTTGTGGAGCGGATGGTATCTCTGTTTACATAAATATTTAAGGTTGTAATTCAAAACGGGTGACTATATGGCAAGAATGTATTCAAGAAGAAATGGGAAATCCAAATCAACACACCCCTTAAGAACGGATCCTCCGAAATGGATAGATATGTCAGTTGAGGAGATAGAGCAAAAGATTGTGGATTTACAAAATCAGAATCATTCCTCCGCAATGATTGGTACGATTTTGAGAGATAGTTACGGTATAGTAGATGTTAAACTGATTACAGGCAAAAAGATTACAAAAATTTTAGAAGCAAAAGGTAAAAAAAGAAATATCCCCGAAGACCTTGAAAATTTAATCGTTAAGGCGCTCAGGCTGAGAAAGCACCTGAAAACCTATCCAAAAGACGTGCATAACAAACGGGCGCTCCAGCTAACCGAGTCAAAGGTAAGACGGCTTGTTAAATACTACATAAAAAAGCATACTCTACCTCCAGAATGGCGTTATAAACCTGAAACAGTAGAAGTTCTGATTGGTAGTAATTGAGTTTTTAATGATTGAAAGACTGGATGGCCCAAGTAAAGATGCGGCAAAAGCCATTTTGAAACATGACTATGTCCGGGTAGTATCACACCATGATGCAGATGGTATAACAGCTGCCGGCATAATGTGTGCAGCATTGCACAGGGCTCAAATTAAATTCAAGGCATCAATACTGAGTCGATTGGATGAGAGATTTGTTGAGAGTACTATAGGCGATCCGGTGGTTGTTATATGTGACATGGGCGGTTCACAACCTGATCTGTTAGACAAAATTAATGCCAAAGTGATTGTTTTAGATCATCATGTCCCTGTTTCAGATCATCTGGGCCGCATTCACGTAAACCCCCATCTTGTTGGAATAGACGGCTCTTTTGAGTTGTCCGCCTCTGGTGTGGTATACAAGGTTGCCCTGTCAATGGGTGATAATGTGGACCTCTCAGGGCTTGCATTAACCGGGGCAATCGGAGATATGCAACAGATGGTTGGTGCAAATAAAGATATATTGGATCAAGCGGTTAAAAGTGGCGCAGTCTCAATTAAAAGAGGTCTGAATATTGGCGAGGGTGATCTACATGAGCTACTGGAATTTAATACGGAGCCATATCTGGATATTACAGGTGAGGCAGAAAAAATCGATGAATTCTTATCCGGGTTATCTGTTAGCGGTAAGCTTAGTGATCTAAGTCGTGACGAGTGCAATCGGCTGGCATCTGCTTTAATGCTAAAGTTAATAAAGAAATCACCAGTAGACGTCCTTGAAAATTTAATTGGAAACATCTATGTGCTTAACAGAGAGGTTGAGTCAAACGCATTAAATTTGGTGCGCATGCTAAACTCGGCAGGGAAATTGAAAAAGACCGGTTTGGCATTGTCTCTGTGCTTGAGGGACAAAAGTGGATTGGGCGAGGCATATG
>DAOWMC010000190.1 GCA_030643285.1 Methanobacteriota archaeon
CAAGTTCCATTACCAACATCCGTTGATAAAATTCTAAGGCATCTAACAAATTCGATTTACCCGAATTATTGGCTCCAATTAGAATATTCACATTACATAGTTTAATGGTCGCTTTTTGAATACTTTTGAAATTCTTTACAGATATTTCATCTATCATTTGTAACACCTTTCAGTAATTTCATTTTTCACCTGCTTGATGTACATTCCAAATAGCCTTTTTATCAAGAAGTATATAGTCAGTTGTATAAAGCCTTTTTCCAAAATTTTGTTTTAAAAAATCCTATCAATGTCGATTTATACTAAATAAATTGATGTAATCAAAATACTCAAAACACGGTTCCATCTTCATCAATTTCACCCCTTTCGATCCTCGTCGAAGATATGACCTTTCCACCTTCGTCCAGAACATGATCTATCTTAACGATCTTAATTGGGGACATGCCTTTTTCTTTTCGGGCCTGGTTAATCTTTTGCGCCATACCGTATGTCTCGGGTGACACAACAATATAGTCAAAGTCTTCGGATAGTGTAACGCCATACGGATCATTGATCTTGATTATCCTTGCCAGAGCCCCAAACTCACGGTTTATGAATTGCCTCAGGTTTTCCACTCTTTTCCTATAAGGGAAGGTGCCTCCTTTAACACCTATCATCTCGTCAGATGTTAATCCGATTGCTACCTCACCCTCGCCGCCTCCCCTGTCGTTTCCTCCTCGTGCAAGCTCAAAAGCCCGTTTAAGTAACTCCCTGTGGCCTTTATGAATCGGGGGGTTAAATGTTCCACCTAAAACAACCCTCATAATTTTCCACTCACCCTCATTGGAATGCCTTTTTTTATAAGATGGTTTTTCACATCGTCAATTGTGTATTCAGAATAGTGAAATATGCTCGCTGCAAGGCATGCATCTGCTTTTCCTTCAGTAAAAGCTTCATACATGTGGTCTATATTTCCAGCCCCCCCGGACGCTATAATCGGGATGTTTGTATTCTCAGAGAGCGTTCTGGTTATCGGTATATCGTATCCCTCCTTTGTCCCGTCCGCATTCATGCTTGTCAGAAGAATCTCGCCTGCGCCAAGGGAGTATACCTCATTTGCCCACCAGATGGCATCTATACCTGTTGATTTTCGTCCACCGTAAATAACAACTTCGTACCAGACCTTGGAGCCATCTTTTAGTTCAACAATATTCTTTCCGTCCGAATCTTTCGTATTCTGCCGGCAATCGATCGAGATGACAACACACTGGCTGCCAAATATATTTGCAGCTTTTCTTATCAGTTTGGGATCTTTTACAGCGGCTGTATTTATACCGATCTTGTCGGCACCTGCCCGTAAGAGATTCTTAAAATCGTCAAGGCTCTTTATGCCCCCACCGACGCTAAGGGGGATAAAAACTTCATCCGATGTTTCTTCAACGATGTGGATCATTGTCTCTCTACCTTCATGAGATGCCGTGATATCCAAAAAAACAAGTTCATCGGCGGATTGTTCGTTGTACCGCTTTGCAAGTTCAACCGGGTCTCCAGCATACCTTAACTGTTCGAATTCTATGCCTTTAACAACTACAGCTTTTCCTCTATCGTCGAATCGTACATCCAGACAGGGTATTATTCGCTTTGTTAGCATTCTATTAGCATCCTACTGTATCCTATTATATAAACTAATCACTCATCGAAATAGTTTTTTTATCGTTCTTATCTTTCTCATCCTCTGTTTTAATCTTGTTCTTAAGTTTATAATATCCAAGTGGGTGAGAAATGCTCTTACACAGATTATCCTTTTTTGGACAGTTTCCATACGTTTCCATCGTTGAGCAAGATGGAGGGGTGTATCCCTCATCGCCATGTCTGGCTATGTGCTCCACCTGGTACCTCGTCTTTTCTTCTTTAAAATCGGGGGAGGTGGCATATAGCTTCATAACTTCTTCTGATGACATTCCAATTTTTATCAGAAACGAAGTCAATGCAAATCGGGCTGTATGTGGTAGATTCACACCATGTTTTACGTTCCCGATAAGGCTGGTTATACAGGGGGGGAAGCATTCAGGTTTAACCGTACCAAAACCTTCCGAATCAAACTTTGATTTTATCTTGTCAACCTCTGCTTTAATATCTATTAAGTACCCCTCCACTGCATTGGATATATCCTCTGGCAGATTGGCTACCGGAAGTGAATCCAGTATCTTTTTCCTTATAGCTTCCAAAAGTAACCTTGCAAAATCTTCTTTTGTTACATCGACCCAGCCATGATCCATCATCCTGTTAACAAGTTTCCATTTTGAATCTCTTAAACCTGCAGTCAGGCTTATGTAATCTGCAAAAAAGACTCTGAATTGTGAATTATCCAGAAAGGCATCGATACAAAACTCATTTCCAAGTTTAATCAAAAAATCAGAAGATTTACTTACCATCCTTGAATGTGCAAGCTTTGCCTCGGCCAAAGCATACCTTCTTGTCAGATAGTCATCATTTACACAGGATACTAAAATTCTTGTAAATGGGTAAGATAAAAGTTCGATTTCTTTATTTACCCGATCATCCAATCTTCTTATAGTAGGCTCCTTTATTTCACCCTCAATTGCCTGAAATACCCTCTCCTTTCCACGTTCCCTTGCACTTTCATAAACCCTCGATTCGATTAAATCCATAAGCTTGTACTTTTGGCGTACATATTCAGATGCCTCTAAAATAAATGGAAAGGATGATAGGTACGAAAGATTCACAGAGTCTTTTTCTTTGGATTGCATTTTATATACTCTTTTTTGGTACTTTGAGATATTAAAAGGCTTTGGCATGGCTTTGATATTCCTAAAGAGAAGGTTTATATAGCGATGAAAGCCTTAGCAAAGAATGGGATTGGTATGTAAAAACTATCTATACCGGTAGTTATATCCATATTTTTGGTCTCACCTTACATAAAACGCTGATATACACGGAGGAATTGTTATCTCAAAAGAGAACAGATTTGTTTTGGATAAGGCCCTTATAGATAAGATCCTGACAGTCATCTTGCTGGCCTCAATCATTGTTTCGATTTTTCTTACAGTTTACATAATAATAACGCCAAAGCAGGGGGAAAAGTTTACTGAGTTCTATATACTCGGCCCAAACGGAACTGCAAGTGAGTATCCCACTGATTTGAAAGTGGGTGATAACGGTGAGGTGACAATAGGTATCGTGAATCATGAGTATGAAAACGTATCCTATCTATTGGAAGTAAAGCTCGATGAAAAAATTTTAGAAAGTGAGAACATCGGGTTGATACATAACGAGACCTGGGAAAGCCCTTTTATTTTTAAGGCACAGGATCCGGGCCAGGA
>DAOWMC010000198.1 GCA_030643285.1 Methanobacteriota archaeon
CAACTCATAGAAGATATTGACGGTTCGATAATTGTGACAACACCACAGGACGTTGCTCTTTTGGATTCAAGAAAGACAGTTAACTTTGCAAGACAGCTTGGGACGCCTATAACTGGTATCGTTGAGAATATGAGTGGTCTTATATGTCCGAAATGCGGCGAAACGATTGATCTATTTAAAGTTGGTGGCGGAGAGCGCTCTGCCAAAGATATGGATGTACCATTTTTAGGTGCAATACCTATAGACCCGCAGATTGTCAAAGATGCTGATTCTGGAAAGCCTTTTGTCTTGGGGCGTTCTAATGCTTCCGAATCGTTTGAAAAGATTGCAGATAAAATTAGGGAAATTATGGATAAAAAAGAGGGTGGTGACGCTTAAAGGATGAGGATATGCGTAACTTCAACCGCTGGCGATTTGGATGCACAGATCGATCCTATATTTGGAAAATGTCCGCACTTTGTCATCGTTGATCCGGATACAATGGAGTTCGATATTCTTTCAAATGAGGATATTTCGGCTTTGGGTGGTGCCTGTCTACAGTTAGTTCAGGTGATTATAGATAATAGTGTGGATCTGGTCATAACAGGAAATGTTGGGCCAAATGCGATTAAAACACTATCCTCGGCGGGAATAGAGATCGTGACCGGAGCATCTGGCACTGTCAGGAACGCTGTCGAGATGTACAAAAGTGGCAGATTCCAAAAAACGGATGGTACATCAGTTTCAGAACAAGGCAAAATAAGTGGTATGGGTCCGGGAACTGGTGGTGGCAGAGGAATTGCAATCCCACAGATCAAAGATCGTAAGGGGATACAGATAATTAACGAGCAGATTGGCATTTTAGAGGAAGAATTGGATGAGCTGCAAAATAGACTAAAAAATTATAGAGAAACGAAAGTGTGTGATGAATAGATGGAAAAAGATTCAAATCTTGACGAGATGGTAAAAAAGATACAGGATTCCATACTTGAAGAAGAAAAGGACCTCTATTCCGCCATAGTTATAGATCACGCTTATAATCCAAGAAACATTGGTAATATCAAAGGTGCGGATGGGGTTGGCATAATTACAGGTCCATGTGGGGATACGTTGCAAATATATCTTGGGATTGAGGACAATAAGATAGTAGAGACTAAGTTTTTAACGGATGGTTGTGGTGCATCGATTGCATGTGGTAGTGTTATAACCGAACTTGTGAAAGGTAAAACGGTCGGTGAAGCATCAAAAATAAAGAGTGATGAGCTTTTGTCTATTCTGGACGGGTTACCGGAAGAGAACGTTCATTGTACTGTTCTTTCGGTGAATACGCTACGATCAGCGATTGAAAATTATAATTTAAAGAAGTGTAATAATGAAGATATACGTTCTGACAATGGGAACTGATGGATTAGATGAATTTGTGGGTGAACATTTTGGACGGGCGTCATCGTTCACAATTGCAGATATGGAAACAAACGATGTGAGGGTGGTGTCAAATACAAGCGGGCATTTTGGTGATAAGTTCTTCTACAACAATGCACGGAGTGTTATCGAGTTTTAATGAAATGCGCTCAATGTAAAGAGAAATTGTGCGGAGAAGGTAAAGACTGCACCGATATTTCCGAGTATGCCAAAACGGAGTACAAGGATGAAGTTCTCAGATCGATGAAGGTCTCTTCAGAGATTGAGGCGGACTATTATATGAAAAAGACCCGTCTCGGAGAGATTATCCTTTATGCAAAAGAGATGGGTTACAAGCGATTGGGTGTCGCATTCTGTATAGGTCTATCAGGTGAAGCCGATATAATATGTGGGGTTCTATCCAAGACCTTTGACGTGCACTCGGTCTGTTGCAAGGTATGTGGAATCGATAAATCGTCTTTTGATCTGAAATATGTTCATGGAGAAAAACGGGAAAAAGAAGCGATATGCAATCCGATAGGCCAGGCCACTGTATTAAATAATGAGAAGACAGATCTTAACATCATCTTGGGATTGTGTATAGGCCACGACATACTCTTTACAGAATATTCAGATGCTCCTGTAACCACGCTTGCTGTAAAAGACCGCGTGCTCGCACATAATCCACTTGGGGCAGTGTATTCTGGGTATTACAGGGATAGGGTGTGAATAACTGGATTTATACGAAATGGAGGATATTATCATTGTGCGGGTAAACCCGTATACAAATCTAATTTGCCTGCCAGCAGATATTCCATAAAAACGCTTACGTATCCAGTCTTTACGAGTTTGATAAATCGATATAGATGTCTATTCTTTCTTCTGTTGGGTTCAGTTCTATATCTTTAATAAACCATGTAGGGTGTATTCCCGGGGTGATCTGCATCAGCTTTTTGTCACCCATTGGTTTAAATGAGTGATGGGGTGATTAAAGTTACCCACACAATCTTGTGGAGATCCAAAAAATCTATGTTTTTTTACACCAGCTATTCAAATACCAAAATTTTAATATGATTTTACGACTCCTTTCTTATCGTATTGTTCTTATGTGAATTAGATCCCATAACTAATTCGAAAAATAAAAAGATTTCAGGCAGGAACATGAAACAAAAAATAAAAACAGGCTTAATAATAATGGTAATCGCATCTGTTTTAGCCTTTTCAGGATGTGTTGAAGAAGAAACAGAAACGCAGATAATGGCAAAAACCGGTGATACAGTCAAGGTTCACTACACGGGTACACTCGATGATGGTACTGAATTTGACAGCTCTATTGGCCGTGATCCCCTACAATTTATCATAGGTGCCGGTCAGATGATAACCGGTTTTGATCAGGGCGTAAACGGAATGAAGCTCGGTGAATCAAAAACGGTTAAAATCCCGGCCGAACAGGCGTATGGTCCGTATCGGCAAGATCTGGTACAGGTGGTAAATCGAACAGAACTACCAGAAGATATTGAACCAGAGGTAGGCCAGGAGTTACTAAACCAGAAAGCAGATGGCCAGATAATTGTATTCACGGTGATCAATGTCTCTGAATCGAACGTGACTCTGGATGCCAACCACCATCTGGCAGGAAAAGACCTGACCTTTGAGATAGAACTTGTAGAGATCGTTTAGCTGTAATTTACAAACTATTACTAAAAAATGGTTTCAAAAATATCAAAGATACTGTTTGTTGAGCCGCCAAAAGACTACTGGTTTTTAATGGG
>DAOWMC010000211.1 GCA_030643285.1 Methanobacteriota archaeon
TGTGATAATTTATGATGTCTGATCTTTGGAATCTTATCGTCTATTACTTCGGCTATACCAAGTTGGTCAAAGATTCCAGCTACGATGCCAAAATGATCTATCTGTGTTGTTGTTATATCCATAATCGGTACCTAACTCATATATTGCAGGGGTGATGTTTAAAAAAGGTTTGGGTGAGGGTATGGAAAATGTTTTGGGTGTCAGTCTTTACTGCGGAATGTGGGTTCCAATATAACCTTGCTATAAATATCATTTTTTCATATTTTTTATCCAACGCGGCACAACACACGAAATATTTATATTATAGATCATGAATAATAGGAAATGGTAGTGTTTTACGCCAAGATGGTGCTTTGCACCGAAGGGGGTTACTATGTATGAGACCGTTGAAGAATTTGTACCTGAAGTGACTTTGGATGTAGATTTAGAACCGCGTGGGAAGGTGTATCCAAGTCCTAGAACATGGAGGGATCAGGTTCTTTATTTTTTATTACCCGACAGGTTCAGTGATGGCCTTGAAAGTAGAAGACCTATATTTGACAGAAAAAATCCACATTCACGTGCCGTTGTGGATAAACATACATGGATGAAAAGTGGAAAAAGGTTTCAGGGTGGAACAGTTAGAGGTATCAAAGATAAACTACCATACCTTGAAAATCTTGGGGTAACTGCGATTTGGATCGGCCCGGTCTGGCACCAGCGGAAGGACCTGGAGACATATCATGGTTATGGGATACAAAATTTCACTGATGTCGATCCAAGATTTGGCACCCGGAAAGATCTGAGGGATCTGGTGAGTGCTGCCCATAATAGGGATATGTATGTGATACTGGATATAATTTACAACCATACCGGAAATAATTGGTTCTATGAAAAAGGGGACGGTAGCCCTGCAGAAACGTTACCCTATCGTTTTGCCCCCCCATATCCCGTTCATGGCTGGCGTTCAGGCGATGGTCATGTTACGGACCATATTGAAACACATGATGACGGGGTTTGGCCAAGTGATTTTCAAAATAAGGAATGGTACACACGTTCAGGTAAAATAGGAAGGTGGGATACAGAGTCATGGGAGGATCAACGACATCCGGATAACGAATTTAGACGGGGCGATTTTTTCGATCTCAAAGATTTGAACCTTAGTAGAAATGATACATTGTCTGCCATAATTCGTGTTTATCAGTACTGGATTGCCCTTACGGATTGTGATGGTTTTAGAATTGATACGGTAAAACATATCCCATGGGTGGCTTCAAGGCACTTTTGTGGTGCCATTCACGAGTACGCCGAATTAATAGGCAAGGACAATTTTCTACTTTTGGGTGAGGTTACCGGTGGAGCTGACATAGCGCGCGATTACCTGGAAGTTTTTGGTCGTAACATAGATGCAGTCCTGGATATAGGAAGTCCTTCCAACAACCTTTTAAAAATGGTAAAAGGTTTTTCGGATCCGTACATTTTTTTCAGTCAGTTTGGAGGACATGATTCTCTGGGTAGCCATAGGGAATCGGGACGCTATCACGTATCAATCCTGGACGATCATGATATGGTGGGTAAATCCGGAAAACATCGTTTTGCAGCAAATAACGACATCTCGAATCGTTATGACCAGGTTGCCAGCGCCGTAGGTGTCCAGCTCACAACACTTGGAATTCCGTGCATATATTATGGAACGGAACAGGCTTTTGATGGTACCGAAAATAGACATGATCAAAGCGTTAAGGATGATAAAGGCTTTGAAGATAGATACATACGTGAGTGCATGTTCGGTGGCATGTTCGGGGCATTTGAAACGGAAAACTGCCACTTCTTTGATATAAATCATCCGACTTACCTGCGCATTTCTGCTATTTCCAAAGTTCGTAATCAAAGGAACAAGGTTGGTCTTGCCCTGCGTAGAGGTAGGCAGTATCTAAGGGAAACATCAATCTGTGATGAGCCTTTCTCAATCCCTGGTAAGGGTGAATTGGTTGCATGGTCAAGAATAATGCTTGATCAGGAGGTTCTTATAGCTTTAAACACGAATGGTGTGGAGTGGCGTGGTGCAAAAGTGGCTGTTGATAAACAATTACACCTAAAACATTTCAACGGTGATTCTCCACATATGACCTATGTATATAAAAGCAGCTGGGAAGATGATCAACTACGCATCCCGCTTCTAAACGAAGATGTACCAATAGAAAATAGCATTGAAGATAGATCATATGTCCGGATTGAATTACCTCCTGCAGGGATGGTGATACTGACATGAGACCTAAAACAAATGTTGCATTGTTGAAAACATTAAGATTCTGTTCTACCAATAAAAAACAAAAGGAAAGGAAATATGATGTTTGATAAAATTCAAAAAGTGGATCCAAGAAGTATTTGGGAGCATGAAGCCCACGACTTTACCCCTTGGTTAGCTGATAATATCACCGAACTTGGTGAATCGATTGGGATTGAATTAGAAGTTACAGAACAAGAAGCGGATGTTGGGGGCTTTTCGTTAGATATTCTAGCAAAAGATTTGGGGCGTAATGCTAATGTCATTATAGAAAATCAACTTGCTATAACAGACCACGATCATCTCGGTAAACTACTAACTTATGCAAGTGGATATGATGCTGATATCATTATTTGGTTATCAACAGAAATCAGAGAAGAACACAGGCAAGCATTAGATTGGCTCAACCAGAGAACCGATTCTAATACAGACTTTTTTGGGATTGTGGTAGAGGTAATAAAAATTGGGGACTCACGTCCTGCATTACAATTCAAAGTGATTGTTTCTCCAAATGAATGGCAAAAATCAAAAAAGAAACAATCTAATACTGCATCATCTGAAAAATCAGAGCGATACAGAGAATATTTTCAGGACTTGCTAGATACTTTAAGAGAGACTTATCGTTTTACCAATGCTAAGAA
>DAOWMC010000013.1 GCA_030643285.1 Methanobacteriota archaeon
AATATTAGCTATCAGGTAGATGAGGATCTATCTAATAAGGATCTATTTGGAAATACCCTGGAAAACGATCAAGTACATAAGGATATATTTGGAGCGAGCCTATATAACGAGCAATTAGACAGAGATCTGTTTGAAAAGAGTTTAGGGGATAGAAAAGGCGGGATGCAGGATATACTGGATGAAAGTGTACTAGAAAGCTTTGATAGAAGGATTAAAGAATTACAAGAAAAAGAATTTAGTTTTATACCTGAAGAAGAACAAAAAGTAACGAAAAAATTCAGGTCTTCCTCTATCAAGGAGTTTGAAGTTGAAGAATACGTCCCTGAGGTGCATGGGCCAATAACCATATTTGAGGGCTATCCCGGTTATGAGGAAGTTGAACGATACTGGGTGGATGAGCCATATGCCTTTGTAGTGATTCTTTATAACAAAAATGACGATGATAATCAGTATCAGCTGGTGGAACCTGACCTATCACCGTTTGAGCTTAAATTTTTGAGTGAGATAAAAAGAAGGCTACAGGATGTTTTAGTTGGACTGACCGAGGTTTCAGAGGACAAAGACAAATTATTAAAAAGAAAGGTAAACCAGATCATGATAGATTATTCCATACATTTAGAGACGCTGCCATATCATAAGATTATGTATTACATACTCAGAGACTACGTGGAAATCGGAAGGATAACCGCATTGATGAAGGATTCCCTTATAGAAGATATTTCTTGTAATGGGTGGAACTCCCCTATATTTTTATATCATAAAAACTACACCAATATTCAGACTAATGTTATCTTTGATGAGAAGGAGTTAAGTGCGTTCATAATCAGGCTTGCACAGAAAAGTGGAAAGCATATATCAGTTGCAGAACCGATGGTTGATGCCTGTATGCCAAATGGTTCAAGGATACAGATGACCCTGGGCGATGAGATAACAACAGCAGGTAGCACGTTCACGATAAGAAGATTCAAGGACATACCAATAACTCCTGTTGACTTGCTCAGGTGGAATACCTTTTCTTCCGAGCAGATGGCGTATCTATGGATGTGTATAGAAAACAACAAAAGCCTGATCTTTTCGGGTGGAACTGCATCCGGAAAAACATCCTCATTGAATGCTGTATCTCTATTTATACCACATAAAGCAAAAATCATCTCCTTAGAGGATACACGGGAACTTAAATTACCACATCCAAACTGGATTCCCGGTGTTACAAGGGATGCATTCACAGCCGATGGTGCAGGTGCCATAAGCATGTATGAATTACTTAGGGCTGCATTAAGACAGAGGCCGGAATTCCTGCTGGTAGGTGAGGTCCGGGGTAAGGAAGCCCTTACACTTTTCCAGGCGATGTCAACTGGTCACACCACGTTTTCCACAATGCATGCCGATTCGGTCGACCGTGTTATCCACAGGCTTGAAAATCCGCCAATAAGTGTCCCGAGGTCGATGATAGAAGCCCTTGATATTGTCAGTATTCAGGCACAGACGTTTTCCAATGGGAAAAGGGTCAGGCGTAATATGGCCCTGGTAGAAATAACTGATATTGATCCATCGACCAAGATGCTCAAATCAGTCGAAGTTTTCAGATGGGAACCCAGCACGGATAGTTATCCGAATGTCGGTATGTCAAAGGCCCTGGAAGATATCAGGATACGTAGGGCATGGAGTATGCAAGAGTTAAAGGTTCAACTGAAAAATCGTCAACTGGTCCTTGAATACATGTTAGAGAGTAACATAACCAAATTTGAAGACATTGCCACAATAATTTATGCGTTTCAGGCAAATCCACAAAAGATATTGGAAAAGATTGGCGTAAGCCAGGAGAAAAAAGGGTGATTTATCATGAGTATGTCAAATGTTGCTTTTAAAATATTCGGAGAACGACTGAAGCTTAAAGGGGATAAGTATATTGAGTTTCAGAAAGCCCTAAAACAGGCCCAAATGCCAGTATCATATGAAATGTACATGTCGTCTGTTTATTTTTATTCGTTAATTACCGGTATTATTGGTGCCGTTGTTGGAATAGTAGCCTCATACATATATGTTGCTGTTATAGGTTTACCTGAACAGATGACCAAAATTCAGCTCAATCCGAAGGTTGGCTGGTTATTCGAATATAGGGAGATTTTTGTTGTCTTGATTATAATGCTTGTATGTATAGCAGGTGTTGGTGGTGTTACCTACCTGATAATGAGAATTACACCATCAATGAAGGCAAGTGGCAGAAAAAGTAGTATTAATAAAATCCTACCATACGCTGTAACCTTCATGTATGCACTTAGCAGGGGTGGGATGAACCTTGTAGAAGTCTTCAAAGCACTTGCAAATAGTTCAGATACATATGGGGAAATATCAAAGGAAGCTGCCTCAATTATCACTGATATGGAGTACTTTGGTTACGATATGAGAACCGCAATCCAGAGAAGCATAGAATATACACCATCTCCAAAGTTCCAAGATCTGATGCACAGCCTCCTCACGGTTATTGATAGTGGTGGGAACATCGTCTCATTCTTTTCCGATAAATCAGAAGAGTATCTTGAAGAGGCGGTTGTGGAACAACAAGGGTTTTTAGCTACCTTGGAATTGATAGCAGAGTCATATGTGACTGCATTTGTGGCTGGCCCTCTCTTTATAATTGTTATACAGACCGTTATGTCAGTGATGGGATCATCCCAGGATGCGGCACTTTACGCCATAATATATGCAATGATACCAATAGGTTCTGTGGCATTTGTTTTTATGATACATATAATGACACCGGCCGAGATGGGTGGATTTGTTCCACTTGAGAGCACTGTTAACTATGAAAGTGATGTTGAGATTTCGGAGGGAAGTGAGGATGAAGAACTATTCAATCAGCTCGAAAAGGATAAGAAGGGATTATCATTTAAACATGCATTAAAACATCCAATTCAGCCCATAAAGGAAAACCCGCTGAAGGTATTAATAATAAGTGGCCCTATCGGACTTATTTTTTTAATGTTTGGGATCTATATGAATATTGGTACACCCGAGTTGGGCGAGGTGATTGATGACTATCTGATATTTATGACGTTCATAATGATTACCCCGCTTGTATTTTTCTACGAAGGCAAAAAGAGAAAAGAGAACAAGGTAAAAAAACAGTTCCCCGAGTTTTTACACAAATTAGCGATTACAAATGAGATTGGTATGACCCTTCCACAATCCATAGAGATGCTTGCAAAATCAGATACAAGCTCGATGTCCCCTGAGATAAAAAAGATATGGAATGACATTGACTGGGGACTTGACGTCAGCGAGGCATTTATAAGATTTGCAAATAGACTTAAAATGGCATCTATTGGTAGAACCGTTACACTTTTGACCCGTGCATTTTCAAGTAGTGGGGATATAACCGATGTACTTAACATAACCTCGAAAGATGCAAGGATATCAAATACCCTTGAAAAGGATAGAAATGTTTCCATGCTTATCTATGTTGTTATTATCTTCATGGCATTTATGGTTTTCACGGTCGTGATACTCATTTTATGCTCCTCATTTTTACCTGTAATGGCTGAAGCCGGTGGTGGTATGAGTTCAACCGGACAGGGAGGGGGAGCATTTATGGGGGCGTTTGATCCGGAATTCTATTATAGGATATTCTTCCACGCAGCCATTCTTCAGGGTTTTTCTTCCGGATTGGTTGCTGGCCAGATGGGTGAGGGAAAAGTTCTGTCAGGGTTTAAGTATTCTCTGATAATGATGGCTATAGCGTATGTGATATTTACGGTGGCTATTTAAATTTTTGTGGATTAATCAAAAGTCACAAGCGCACTTGCAAATTTAATTGCACGGCCATAGCTTTCGCTTGCCCTCGAGGTGTCGATAAAAACCTTATCACCCATCAAAACAGGTGCACCGAATCCTATGCCACCACCTAAAAATACAAGTGTTCTGAATATAAGATTTCCTGAGATCCCATCGGGTGCTATAATGAGGTTTGACTTATACCTTTGTACGGCATCTTCGATGAGGATCTGGTAATTTTTAGCATTAATTTTTTCCTCCCGGACCCTTTTAGTGACATATTCAGCCTCTTCAAGGCTTTTATCCACTACATCGCTTCTTCCGAAATCCCCGAACCTTCCTCCCGAAAGTATCCCAACTGCTGCCTCAATTTCAAACCTTTTTAAAAGCTCACTTCCTCGTTTTACTATCTCAATTTTTTCAGAAGGGGTCTTTCCCTCATCTATTCCCACAGGTGCCAGAAAAAATGTGTTTTTTGAACATGTCTGTAGCAATGCCATTCTGTAGATTTTATCAAGGTTCATTTCTTTTTTAAGCCAGAAAAGTGTTTTTGAGGATGTTAGATTTCCCCTTACTGCTGCATCTATTTTCCCACTTAAAAGAAGCTTGATTAAATCTTTTTCTGGATTTTTTGTGTTAATTATCTCAAGATCTGTTCCTATTTTACTGATTTTTTCCTTATCCCCTATAAGTATCACTTCAGCAAATTCTTTTGCAGTTTCTGCAAGTGAAATAAGGCTTTTTGTGGGCTCGCCCACCCCTATCCCCACCCTTGCTTTATTTTTTCTTGCCATTAAATCAATTTTTTCTGGGATGTCCATTTCTGCATTGGAGTATGGTTTTAATTGGTTTTAATGTTTTGGAAGCGTGAGGTGAGGTGAGGTTGGGTAAGGTGGGGTAGCTTTAGCACCGGTTATTTTCCTTCATTTAACCACTTCACAATTTTTAGCCTTTTTTGGTATTGCTGTGATGGTTGATGATTCTCAATGGCTCATCCACTTTCTCTAAAATTTCAGGATTGACCTGAAGGGGGTTCTTTCTAAGATCAAGCAATGTTAAGTTGGTCAATTTACCGATTTCAGAATGGATAAAAGTCAGTTGATTCTCACTGAGGTCCAGCACTTTCAGGTTGGTAAGTTTACCAATTTCAGGCGGAAGTGAAGTTAATTTGTTCCAGCCAAGGTAAAGCGTTGTCAGGTTCGTCAGTTCGCCAATTTCAGGCGGAAGTGAAGTTAATTTGTTCCAGCCAAGGTAAAGCGTTGTCAAGTTGGTCAGTTCGCCAATTTCAGGCGGGATAAAAGTCAACTGGTTCAACCTGAGGTCAAGAACTTTCAGGTTGGTCAATTTACTGATTTCGGGAGGGATGGAGATCAGTTTATTATAATATAGGTTAAGCGTTGTCAGGTTCGTCAGTTTAGTAATTTCAGGGGGAATAAAAGTCAGTTGATTCTCCCTTAGGTAAAGCGTTGTCAGATTGGTCAATTTGGTTATTTCAGGAGAGAGGGAAGTCAGTTGATTCTCATTGAGGCCAAGTACTTTCAGGTTGGTCAGTTTCGTGATTTCGGGAGGGATAAAAGTCAACTGGTTTCCCAAGAGGTTAAGCTCAGTCGCTTTATTTTTTGCGGCTTTATTGATAACTTCAAGTATCTCTTTGTTTTTCATTGGCACACCTCACTCTACTTTTGAAAAAACCATCCCTGAAGTTACAGACAGTTACCCACCACATACCAAAGTCCCCATCCTGGCCCCACTCAAAAATCGCTCAACCTCGTTGTTCACCGAAGCATTAAAAATACAAGATGAAATACCACCTTTTGCAAGCTTCAAAAGCTCATTTACCTTACCGGACATCCCACCTGTCACATCTATGTTTTCAGACCCACCCAAATGATGTTTAATATCTTCAAATACGTTGGGCGTTATCTTTTCCACAACTTTACCCTCCACCATTATACCATCGACATTTGAACCCAATCCAACAGACTTAGCTTTCATTCCCTCTGCCAGATATGTAACTATCTGGTCTCCTGAAAGTATTCTAACGCCCCCCTCTAAATCAAAGACAACATCACCATGCAAAACTGGTATTATATCACTTTTTAGCATTAATTTTATCTGTTCGATAAAGATTGATGTTATTATTCCGCCTTTAAGCACCGTGCAGCTCATCGGGTGAATCGGAGCAACTGAAAGATCCTCTTTGCTTAAAAAATCTAAAAATATACCATTTAGATCCTTTACCGCATTATGGGTTAATAAAACACCTTTCGGGTCAAAGGAGTTATTCAAATCAAATTTTTTGGCCTGGATGTGTCCAAAGGATCCTGCACCATGAATAAGAATCAGATTGATTTTCTGTGACTTGGCTTTAGCTATCTCTTTTGATATTCTCTGCATTTGAGAACGCCTGGCTGTTTCTTCCTTGTTTTTATCCGTTATTACGCTTCCGCCAATTTTTAAGATTGTTAAATTGTCCATTTATCCACACCTTAATAACTTGTCTTTGTGACATTAAAAAACTTCCCCGTCAATATTCCCCCCAATCCTTATTCACTTTAATAATGCACCGTTTGACCACATCATATCCATAATCAACAGACTACAAAATGATTTCTTTACCTGAATCACCTCCAACCATCAAGTTGTTCAGACAAATTGAGGAAAAATGGGAAGCTACCGCTAAATGGTGGACTAAATGGGCAGTATATACTCAACCATCATCCATTTTTACGATGATGCGAAGATATGTTTCCCGAACTGATAGATGCGCTAACCAAGAGGTTGAGCAACCTCAAGATAACAACCGAGAGTATGATACTGGTCTTTGACAAAGGCAACAACTCCAAGGTAAATATTAAAGATGTGCTGTCCATAATCGCTACATACTTCCTATATTTTGGGGTGATATTTAAAAAAGGTTTGGGTGAGGGTATGGAAAATGTTTTAGGTGGCGGTCTTTGCTGCAGCATGTGGGATTTAGTTTTCACCCGGAATTTTACAGCTCTTATCAATAATCAATACCTAAAAAGTCCAAAAGCTCGTAAAGTGACATCGAATTCAAAACATCACCTTTTTCTACCCACCCGCGCCTTGCAGTTGCGACGCCATAGCTCATCAGGTCCATCTGGGGTGAGTCATGAGAATCGGTGGATATTGCTATTTTAACCCCATTTTCTTTTGCATGCTTGCAGTGAATATCATTTAGATCCAGCCTCCTTGGATTTGCGTTTGATTCCAGAACAACACCGGTCTTTTTTGCCGCTTTTATAACTCTATCCATATCAACTTCATATGGTTCCCTTTTTCCTATCAGGCGGCCTGTCGGGTGTGCGATTATGTCCACATTGGGATTATCTATGGCAGAGATGATTCGATTCGTCATGCTTTCTTTATCCTGAGAAAACTTTGTGTGAACAGCTGCTAAAACAATATCAAGTTTGCTCAAAATTTCATCATGAAAATCAAGGGTGTTATCAGACCTTATATCCACCTCAGATGATGAAAGTACCCTGAAATTGGGTTCGTCTAAATCTTTATTAATCTTCTTGATTTTATCGATTTGAGCTTCCAAACGATCTTTTTTTAACCCACCTGCAATTCCCATGGAAGAAGTATGATCGGTGACTGCAATATATTCGTAGCCCCTGTGTTTTGCAGCTTTGGCCATCTCAAGTATGCTTTTTTTACCGTCGCTCCAGTCTGTGTGGATGTGTAAATCTCCTTTGATATCGCTTTGTTTCACCAATTCAGGAAGTTCACAATTCAAAGCCGCATTTATTTCACCACGGTCCTCTCTTAGTTCGGGTGGAATGTAACTTAAACCAACACTTTTATAAACCTCTTCTTCGGTTTTGCCAGCTATCTTCTCTTCTTTTCTGAACACGCCATACTCATTAATTTTAAGCCCTTTTTTTATTGCCAGCTCCCTCAATCTAACATTATGCTGTTTGGATCCTGTAAAATACTGCATCGCCGCACCATAGCTTTCCGGATGAACAACCCTCAAATCCACCTGCACATCCCCAAATATTATACTCGATTTGGTTTTTCCACGTGCCAAAATTTCAGATACCCCATCTAAGCCAGTAAAAGCATCCATAACTGGATTTGAATCCGTAGATGAGACTAATATATCAATATCTCCAATCGTTTCTCTCATGCGCCTTAGACTACCAGCAAAAACTGCTTTTTTTACACCTTTTATACACTTCAGAGATTTTACGATTGCTTCGGCATATGGCAGTGCTTTTCCAAGTGAGATACGTCCCTGATATAGTCTGTATAGTTCTATTCCCCTCAAAATATTCTCTTCAGTCTTTTTTCCCATTCTAAAAAGCCCTTGCAATTCATTATTTTTACAGGCTTGTTCCAGGCTTTCTATACTGTCAATACCAAGTTCTTCATGTAGTTTATATGTTTTTTTTGGACCTAGCCCCTGTATCTCGAGCATTTCCAAAAGTCCGGATGGTATCGATTCTTTTAATTCTTCATGATACTTGATCTTGCCAATTTTTATTATCTCATCAATCTTTTTGGCTAAAGCATCACCTATTCCTGGCAGGTCCTTAAGACCATCTTTTTTTGCAATATTAACCAGATCCTGTGTGAGTCCTTCTATCGTCCTTGAAGCATTTCTATACGCCCGTATCTTGAATCTGCTTTCGCCCTTTAGCTCCAAGATATTTGCAATCTCATCAAATACAAGCGATATCTCAAGATTAGTGGACATTTAAACCCCTAAGATTACCAGCAACCTGCTGCCGTTAAGGATAACTTCTTATGTGGTTCTTTCCTTAAATTTTTGGATGAGTCACAGATGAACCACAAACTATATATTTTGGTTCTTTTAATTTACTGTGAGGGGGTTTTTTATGAGCGATGAATCAAGAGATCTATTAATTGAACGATTAGAAAGAAGATTGATGAATAAAGAAAATGAACTTTCTGATTTTTACAGAAATGTTAGCGACCTTGAAAGCCGTGTATTCAACCTCGAGCTGGAAATTTCCAAGTTGTATGAGCTTTTCAATGAGTACCTCGAAAAGGCACCAGAGGAAGAAACTTCAGAAAGATGGTCAAAAGAAAATACGAGTACAAAATTCAATGGAGAGGTTATAATAGCGGAGGATAGTTATGTTGATCCATTCACCTCTAAATATGGGGATAAGGGTCAGATAATCATAGCCGAAGAAAATAAAAGAGCCTCAATTTATAACAAGAGAATATGCCGGGAAAATGAAGATATTATAATTACTGCAAGTTAGAGTTTTGTAAACGTTTTTAATCCTTATGATAAAAGCTTGCAGTCGGGACCAAAAAGTTTCCTCATGTCCAATGCTCATTCAGAGAACCGGCATCAAAACCGTAGCTGCTGTAAGTGATATACATGGATGGTATAAGCCATTTGTTGAGCTTTTAGAAAGAAGTGGGATTATTAAAAGGATCGATAAGATCAACGAAGAAATAGATAAAAAAAGGTCTTTTGGGGCAGGAAATGACCTCTTTCAATATTGTGGTGGCTCAACTGTCATTGTCATAGCTGGCGATTTTGTGGATGTTGACTCGGAAGGGGAGAAAGTTTTAGAGTTGATTATAAATCTTGAGAGGGAGACTTTGAACGCGGGGGGAGAGCTAATTACGTTATCAGGTAATCACGAAAGATTTTTTTTGGATTCGGATAAGCAGTATTGGGGCAAGATAGGTGGATATAAAAGGTGGATTGAAAAAAGACCTCTAATGGCTATTGTAAACAACATTCTATTCGTTCATGCAGGTATCAGCGATAGGGCTTTGAAAATCGTGGATGAGGGTAAAAGAGATGGGGAGGATTTCATCTGTGCTTTTAAAAGACAGCTTTTTGAGGATGAAAGGCTCGGCTGGGAGGTTACAAATAGGATGTTCTCCCTGCGAGATAGAGAAACGTTGGGCAAAATAAGAGACAGGATGGACGTAGATTATATCGTTGTTGGGCATACCTCCACTTATGGTAAAAAACGAAGTGAAATCCGGCTGGTAGGACCAAAGATTGATGGCAAGCCAAGGATTTTTAACATAGATACCGAAATAGGGGATTGGTATAAAGGGTTTGAAGGACATAAAAAAAATAATGGTGGGTTACTCTTTTTAAGATGGACAGAAGACGATGAGTTGGAAACGGAATATGTATACAGGGCCCAAGATCACTAATTAAGATTGGAAAGTATTAACGCATTTTCATCTTTTGCAACTAATTTTGAAGTTTATTGACGCTTTCAACGCTCTATTTTTCGATCTTTGCTACTTCTATGTACATAAGGTTTTTGTATGTGTTCAAATGAATACATTGGCTAATCTGCTAATCTCAAAAAGTAAAAACTGTGTTTAGTTGGAAATGGTGAAAAAAGGGTGATCTAAGATGAAAGGAGTAATTGTAATCTGCCTAAAAGAAATGGTGGTAGAAAAATTTGGAATAGACAAATGGAAAGATGCTTTGGTAAAAGCGGGAATTGACAAGGAACCTTCTATCTGGCCAGTATCAAATATCGATGATCAGGTTGTTTTGAGGATACTTAACTCACTGTGCGAAGTTCTGGGCATATCCTTGACCCAAGCAGCGGATGCATTTGGTGAGTACTGGGTCAATGTGTATACGCAAAAGATGTATCCTACTTATTATAAGTATATTAAAACGGCAAAGGAATTTTTGTTGAAGATGGATACAGTTCATGTTTCTACAACTGAAAATATGACCGATGCCAATCCACCAAGGTTCGAATATGAGTGGGGTGATGAAAAGACTCTGATTATGAAGTATAAATCCCAGCGGGGCTTGATAGATATTATGGTGGGGTTAATCAAAGGAGTTGGCAAATTATATAAGGAAGATCTAAGAGTAACCAAACTTGGGGACGATAAAGTCAAAATTGTTTTTCAATAGACTTGTTGCAAAATAAAGGCAGAAATGATAAGTGGGTACTCTAAATTTGTAAAAGTACTAAAATCGGTATGCATGGCTTTATCTTTTGCTTATTATGCAGCATGTCCAATATCCAATTTTAGGGGCCTTCCGCTTCTTTTCTTTGGTAATAGCCCCAAATATACTTTTTTCAGCCATTGATTTATCCCTGTGTATACAATCCTAATTTCAATCCCAATTAACGATGATTCTGCTTCTACGCCAAATCTGTGAGCAATAATAATTAATTAGAATCAGTTTCCATGTCACTTTTGCATCTCTCTCCTGTTTGAACCTGCCAACTATCTCGTCAACATCGCCTGAAAATTCCACCCACAATTTTGTTTTCATTTGTATCTTGTCATTTATTTGCTGTATTTATTGTAAAAAATTTTCAGAAGGACTATATAGCGAATTGTATTATCCTACTTAAACTTCAAAATTAAACTTCAGAAGTTTCTTGATTACATTAGAATTGATTCAAATGCTTAGAAAGATTTATAGATTCGTTGTTAATTATATGGACTATAAGATTAAAAGTTAATTAAAATTGGTGTTATAATGTCTGGGGAAAATAAAGAAAAAGAAGTAAAAAAGCCTAAAAAAGCCTCATCTCCTCCAATGAATATTAACATGGTCAAATCAATGATGAAAGGTATGATGCAACCGGAGCGGATGGAGTCGATGATGGAGGATATGTTCAAACCCGAGCATATGAAATCTAGGGCAT
>DAOWMC010000011.1 GCA_030643285.1 Methanobacteriota archaeon
ATTGAATAGCTCGGTTGGGCCGTATTCATAAATGGCATCTAAAGTCCTTCCAAAAACATGTTCGTTCAGATCAGAGGGCTTTATCCCTTCTTTGATTAACCTTTCAACGGGTAGTTTTTCAAAGAATTCTGGAAAAAGATAATTGCTTTTAGCTTATTAACTTAATGCCGCCAGGTTAGTCTAATCACAGGCCACATAAAATGTCTGAAACCTCTACCAGCTCTTCTGGTGTTAGCTCCCCGGGTCGCCTCTCCAAAAAATCGTCGGGCAAAGATAAAATAGCCTCATTCATATCTTCAATATTTAACAAATGCGCTGAATTTATAAGGGCCCCCCTCAGTTTTTTCCTTCGCTGTGAGAAAATTGCAGTGACCAGCCTGAAAAAGAATTGTCTATCTGACACCTCAAATAGGGGTTTTCTTGGAATAATCTCAACAATTGCCGATTTAACCTTTGGCCTTGGGTGAAAAGCAGTCTTTGGTACAACCTCCAAAATCTTAATATCTGAAAAGTATTGTGTATTTACCGATAGGCGGCTATACTCTTTTGAACAGGGTTTTGCGATCATCCGTGCAGCAAATTCATTCTGGTACATGAGTACACCGAGTCTAAAATCATAATCGAAGAGCTTGAATGTGATCTTGGAGGACAGTGAATAAGGAAGATTGGCAACCACCTTATCAAAACGTGGGAGATCAACCTTAAGAAAATTTTCGCATATAATCTCTGTATTTTCGCATCTTTTGGAAAGAACCTCACAGAGCCTATCATCTATCTCGACTGCATAGACTTTTTTTGCTAATTTTTCAATTTTTTCGGTAAGTATCCCAATTCCGGCACCGATCTCTAGGACAATATCCGAATCGGTGATGTTTGCATAATCTATCTGCCTTTGTGCAATTCTATCATCGATTAAAAAATGCTGGTCGAGCCTTCGAGATGGAATGATATCATACTGGGTCAGAATTTTTTTTGTATTCAAAAATTTTAGCCCCCTCGTTTCTTGCCTTTGTTATAAATGTTTTTCCCCCAAGAGAGTCATCCAGAATCTTTTGTATGTCTTTCTTTATTCGTTTTGGATTATCGGCTACACAGTAAACAACAGGACCAAAAGAGCTCATTCCGGCACCATAAGCCCCATTTTTAACCATTTCTTCCATTATAACATTTATTATCGGATGTTGAAGTTCAACCTCTCTTTTTTTAAAGCCTACTTTTTGAATTTCACTGATCGATTCACCAAAATTCACAATGTCATTTTCAAGCAGGGAAGGGAGCATCTTCATTAAGATTATATGTGAAACTGCCTGAACCTCCCCGATTGGAATAGGACACACCTTATTGAATATATCCACTTCCTTTTCATCATGTGTTCCCGCTAAATTGGGAATTGCAAGGATAATGTCCCAATCTGGAAAATCGCTTCTAAAAATAACGGGGGGTGGAGGTACCAAACTATTAGAAGATGGCGCAAAAGCCCCTTTTTCTGAAAAAGAATGCCCGCCATCAACGATGAATCCACCGGCTTCAAAGCTTGTCACACCTATTCCGGAAGTTCCACCCCTACCAACCAGTTCTGCTACTTTGCGTACTGAAAGTGAAAGGTCGTACAACTCGTTAACTGCCATTCCAGACGCCAATGAGATTTGTGTTCCTGATCCAAGTCCCACATGCATTGGGAATGACCTTTTAATATCAATATTAACTCCAAACTCATTTTGTCCCATTACAGCACGTACACTTTTTTTAATCCGTTCTTCAATTTGATCGGAGCTTTTTGGGCCAGTAACCCTTATCCCATTCAGATCGGATTTTTTTGCCTTAAGGATCATACTTGGCTCATTTAAAGTAATCCCCACACCACCGTCCACCCGACCAAGGGATGCATTGAGATCAATAAGCGTGATATGCAATCGCGAGGGGGTTATTATTTTTATAACCGTGTCTTTACCATAGGTCGTAATCACCAGTTATCATCTCAAAAAATACTTAAGCTGAGGGGGCATTAACCTTTCCAGTTTAATTCAATCGGGCCAAAAAATGTGCGAAGTGATTTATGCCAAAAAGGTCGGTAAATATGTGGTTATTTCTTGCAACAAAAAGATAAACAGCATCTCATTTACCGATTCAGAGCCAAAAAATGACCCCACAAAATCCAAAATCGTAACTGATCTTAAAAAATATTTTGAAGGAGAGGTTGTGGATTTTAGTGGATATGATATAAACCTTGATGGTTTTTCGGATTTTGAAAGGAAAGTTTTTAATGAAGTAAGAAACATTCCATATGGGAATACAGTTACATACGGCAAAATCGCTAAGCTTATTCGAAATGAAAGGGCATATCGTGCGGTAGGTGGTGCACTTAGAAAAAATCCGGTTCCAATCATTATTCCGTGTCACAGGGTTGTTGGAAAGCACAGCGTCGGTGGATATACACCCGGTAAGGATATTAAGCAAAAATTGTTGAATCTTGAAAGGTGAAAAATGAATATAAAAAAGCACTTTGGAAAAAGTACGTATGTGATGCGGAGAAAGTCTTTTTTTGACAAAAGTATAAAGGTATGTGGCAACCTGGTTGTCGGTAATGGTGCATGTTTTTGGGGTAATCTTTCCGTTTCCGAATTGCTTGAACTTGGAAAAAACTCAGAGATCTATGGAGATGTATTTGCAAAAGAGGCTATTATAGGTGCAAATTCTCTAATAGAGGGGGATGTTACAGTGGAATCCAATTTAACAGTTTTGGACGGTGCCAGGATAACAGGGATACTTAAGTGTGGAGGGAATGTACTTTTAAGGCCAAACGTTGCTGCAAAGCGTGCTGAAGTTAAAGGGGATATGGAGGTGCATGGAAAAAACGCTGTCCCGCACATTAAAGTTGATGGGAAGATTATTGCCAAAAAGGACCACTAAATTCAAAATGTTTCAGATTCGCTTCATAAACCACCAGAATATGATAATACCCATCATAAAAATAATGGATGCCGCATAAAAGACATAATCCAGCCCTATTCCATCCATTATAAATCCTGATGATAGACCCCCTAAAAGCATTCCCACCGCCATTGCAGTGTTAAACACCCCCATTGTAGAGCCCATCCCATGATCCCTTCCTATCTGGGTTGCAAGGGCAGTTGTGGAAGAAAGTACAATCGCTCCGCCAGTTGCCCTAATCAGTACAAGAGATAAAAGCTGTAAAAATGAGTCTGTAAGCGGAATTAATCCAAGGCATAATGTCATTAGTACACTACCTAAAATTGCCAGTACAACCTTGTTATGCTTGTCCGAAATCCTGCCAAATGGCCCGAGCAGTATCGCCCACATCATATATGTTATCGTTAAAAGCATGCCTATTTGAAGTTCATTTAGCCCGATTTTTTCGCAGGCAAATATTGGAATAAAAGCCATAAAAGCAGCTACACCAACAGACTGGGTGGTCCTCAAGATAAAAATAGCTTGCATTGACCCATCTTTCAGTAGAACGGTAAACGGAACATTTTTAGCCCCTTTATATCCATGGCTCTCGGGTAAAAATAACAGGGATAAGATAAAACCTATTCCACCAACCGCACTCATCACATAAAACGACCATTCAATATAGAAATACTGAGCGATAAATCCGGACAGAAAAGGCCCTGCCGCAAAACCCACAAAAAAGAATCTGTAAAATATGCCCATGTACTCGCCCTCTTTACCTTTGGGTGCCGTATCACCAATATAAGCCATAGAAACAGGTGTAACAATTGCCGAGGCGATTCCATGTGCAAATCTTATAAGTGTTAAATCATATTCCGTGCGTGCCCAAACATAAGTCAGAGAAAATATTGTGTATAAAAAAAGGCCGATAATTATGAAGTTTCTCCGGCCATACCTATCTGAAAGCCGCCCCATCATTGGCATGAATAACGCCCTCGATACAGTAAAAGCAGAAAATATTATTCCGATCCATACACCAGTAGCCCCAAAGCTCTGGGCATAAAACGGTAGTAAAGGTGCAATAATCCCAAACCCAAGGCTTGTTGCAAAGACTGATAGAAACAGTATTGCCGATATATTTTTTCTCATTTTTAATTTTCAATCCTTATTTCAAGTCCTTGACTTTAATTAGTACGGTTATGTACCTTGTCAGACTCTTGTGAACCCTTAATGAATATTCCTCTGTAGTCTTGAAACCTTGTTTTATGTCTTCACTCAATGATGTATTTGACGCAACCACTGCCCTCTTATTTTCTTTAAGGACCCTGTGGATCTCTCTCATAGATTCCTTATACAGACTCTCAACCGATTCTGCCATTATACGTGCAGACCTGCCATAGGGGGGGTCAATCACAACTGCATCTATGCTGTTATCCTTTAAGGCCAAATTGCATGCATCTCCAAGAACAAAGTCACAAGACAAATCATAGTCACATAGGTTTATCTTTGCACCTAAAACCATCCTCTTTTGCACATCCCCGCAAATCAGCCTGGCTCCAACCAATCCTGCTTCGATTAATATACCACCTGTCCCACAAAAAGGATCGAAAAGGATCTCATGCTCCCTAATCCTAGATAGATTCACCATAGTTCTTGCAACTTTTGGCAAGATAACACCCGGAAAGAAAAATGGCCTTAAATGAGGCCTGCGTCCCACAAATTGACCCCTGTCAACCGAATACAAAAGCAAACTGAAGACACACACTTTTGATGTAATAATTACTCTATAAAGTTTATCCGGATTTTTCAGGTCGACTCTACCGCTTTTTTTGTACAATTCCGAACCGATCGTTCGTTCCAACTGCATCGTATCAAATTTGCCTTTATTTGCAATAACCCTGACGGCAAAACTGGCATTGTCTTTTCTCATTATCATTTTACCTGCCGTTTGGAGTATCTCATCCTTGTTTGGCGTGCACATCTTCAAGACCTTAGATACATGATGCGCCATGGCCAAACGTCCTGAAATTAATTTCACAAACGAATCATCCAGTTCTCTGGTTTTTAAAATTAAAACTCCTTCCAGGGACAATATTTTTTCATAATGCAGACCCATAGAATCAAAACATGCAAAAACTTCTGCTTCGGGTAAGAGATCATGTTCCTTGGATAATTCAAAAATAAGTAGCATTTATATGTGGCGTTTACTTACAACCTGTTTTTATTCTTCCAAGACGCTGATAAAATACTCGTGGATCACGGGATTTGCCAATAACTTTTTACACATTTCCCGAGCTTCTTCTACTGCCTTTTCCTTATCACTTTGCTCTAACTGAATCTTGAATACTTTAATCGTTGATACATCTTTTACACTTTTGAAACCAAGTAAATTAAGTGCTTTTTTTGTCTGCGCACCTTCCGGGTCGGATATACCTTTCTTTAGTATTATTTTGACTTCAAGTTTCATTATAAACACGATATATCTGTAAGCATTAAAAGGTTTGTATGTATAGGATTCCAAGATGATAATAAGGTAAAAAACAGGCCCCTTTATTTCGATTGCTAAAACAATAAAACAATCATAAAGCTTAAAATGTTCTAATACAAACTATAGCCCGATGTTAAGAAAATACGAAGATATGCCTAAGATAGAATTTCCACATGGAAATGACAATATTAAAATAAGTGACTCAACGATACGAGATGGTTCCCAGATGGCAGGAATCGTAATGAAAAAATGGCACAAACTTCAAATTTACGAATATTTACACAAAATCGGAATTGAGAAGTTGGAGCTTTTTTTGTTCAGTGATACTGACCAGGCCATAGCCAAAGAAATGCTTGATAAGGGATACGAATTACCAGAGGTCACAGGATGGGCCAGAGCGAATCCAAAGGATATTGATTCTGTTTTGAAGATTGATGCGATAAAAGAGACCGGAATTTTGATGTCGGTTTCCGAATCCCACATGTTTGACAAGATGGGACTTAAAACAAAGGAAGAAGCAGAGGACAAATATCTAAAAGCTTTGGATTATGCCCTGGACCATGGACTGAAGGTAAGATGCCATTTGGAGGATGTGACAAGAGCAGATATTGAAGGGTTTGTCATTCCGTTTTCCAAGAAAATAATAGACAGGTCTCCAGATGCCATGATCAGGGTATGTGACACATTAAATTATGGTGTCTCTTTTCTTGAGGTAGACCTTCCGTACAGTGTCCCAAAGATAATTTTAGGACTTAAAGATATTGGGGTCAAACATATTGAGACACATGTTCACGACGATTTTGGTTTTGGGGTAGCTGCTACAATGGCCGGTTACTGGTATGGTGCCGATTGGTCAAGCCTGACGTTTTTAGGCATTGGCGAGCGAGCCGGAAATACGGAACTCGAGAAGATCCTGCTCTTTTTACAGTACAGGCTTAAGGGCTTTGATAAGTATAACCTGGAATGCCTGACAGAGTTTTCAAGATATATGGAAAGCGAAATAGGGATAAGGGTACCGAGGAACAAATCAGTTGTTGGTATGAATGTATTTAGCCATGAATCCGGGATCCATTCGGCCGGTGTTATAAAGAATCCTTTCACCTATGAACCATATCCGCCCGAACTTGTTGGTGGAACCAGACAGTTGCTTATAGGCTCCACATCAGGAACTGAGATAGTACGATTCAAGGTGGAAGCGGCTTTGAAAGAACTTATGAAGATAGAGGTGGCAGTGGATAAAGACGATCCCAGGGTCATGTTAATACACAATGCCATTAAAAAAATATATGATGAGGAGGATAGGCGTTCCTGCATATCAGATGAAGAAATTCGTGGATATGTGGAAGAGCATTTTATGTTCAAACCAATAGTAGAAAAAGATGTTACATCAGGAAAAGAAAACAACAAAGAAAAACTCTGAATATGCAATCATTTAGAAGAGAGCCAGCTCAACGGGTTTTTGCCCAGGAATTTATGGAAAGCAATTTAGCATTCAAAGAGAGCGAAGACGAATTCGCTCCACGCTTTTTGCTTACGCCAACGGGTGCAAAGTGCAACAGAGTCTTTGTTGTTGGAACGATGACCGAATGCGAAGACATCGGGATAGAATCCCCCTACTGGAGGGCAAGGGTTGCAGATCCGACAGGTGTCTTTTTCATATACTCCGGGCAGTATCAACCAAGGGCCACTCAGGTCCTGTCCGAGATGGATATTAATATTGAAGATCCACCAATCGTTGCAGTTATTGGAAAACCGAATGTCTATGAAACCGATGAGTCAACAATTACATCCATCAGGCCCGAAGATGTTCAGATAGTTGATCGTGAGACGATGGAATCATGGATAATCGACTGTGCAAAACAAACAATGGAACGGATTGAAGAAGTGGAAAAAGGCGAAAAAGAGGATTTTGTCAAGGCAAAAGAACACTATCTGACAGAACCCGAATATTATAAAGAAGTGGTTTACACCGCCATAAAAACGCTTGAAAACGGGTCCGGATTCGAGGTTGTTGATGTCTTTTAAAAAAGAGGAAAATAGTGGATCAGCCCCTGATTTTTTTGAATACGATATGGATGGCTTATATGAGCTATTAGGCACATCGTATGTGGCAACTTTTCTTATAATAACGCAGAAACGGAAGCGTGGTGTAAAGAAATTGAAGTTTGTCGGGGGCGAAGTAGACTATACGGAGATTGGCCGGGAAAAATTTGATGAATACAGCTTGAAAATTCGCAAAAGAGTCTGTAGAACGTGGAATAATGATCAGGAGAAGTTTAGGGAAACCGAAAATGCATATGAAGCTATAATGGATATAGTATCAAAAACGGATATACCTCACAATTCAGGGGAGATCCTCAGTACAATAATTATTAAGATGGGTCTTGATAAATTCTGCAATTTTGAAGAACCCAAATCACAAGCCAACTGATTATTTACGGTGGGAAAAATCCCTTAGCATTTTCACCCCGTTCGATTTTATCGGTTCACCATGACCGGCTAAAATTACTTCAAAGTCAAGTTGCGAAATTTTTTTTACCGACTCTTTTGCCTGTTTTTTATCCATCGTAAACAGCCTGCTTGGTCCTTTGATTTTTCTATCCGGAGATCTGAGCACATCCCCAACGATGATGATTTTTTTATCAGAATTATATAAAGAGATGCTTCCAGGCGTGTGTCCAGGCGTATGAATAACGATGAAATTACCAATCATATCATTTTCGCATACTGCATCTGCCTGTACATGCTTAAATCCGTAAGGCATGGCCACTACCCTAAGCAAAAAAGGAAAATCCATTTTTCCAGAAACAAAACCCATATCATCCGGATGGACTACAACTTTTGCGTTTGTACGCTCTTTAAGCTCAAACAAACCACCTGTGTGGTCGATGTGAAAATGAGTGGCCACGATAGTTGAAATATCACCTGGTTTTAATCCCAACTCAGAAATACCATCCAAAATCCATTTTTCATCCCCTGGCATACATGTATCCACAAGTATCGGGTCATCTTCACAGATAAGATAGGCGTTTGACGCATGAACACCCTTCTTCTCGATTAAGTGTACATTCTTTACGATTTCCAGATTTTCATCTCCCTTCAATAAGATCAATGGCCATTTCCATTAATTTTGTTTTTTCCACTTTCCCGGACATTGTTCTTGGAAGTGAATCGGTGAATATAACATTTTTTGGTTTCTTATATCCTGCCATCTTTCCCCTGCAATAGTCTATTATTTCATCCGGGATCGCAACTTCACCATCTCTTAGCTGAATGATTGCTGTTACAGCTTCACCCCATCTATCATCTGGAAGACCTATGACTGCTGCATCCTCCACCTTTGAATTGAGCTTTATTATCTCTTCGACCTCTTCAGGATAGACTTTCTCACCGCCGGTGTTCACAACAGATGTCCCCCTTCCTATAAGGTGGAAGTAACCATTCTCATCGACTGTGCCCATATCCCCGACAAAGAACCAGCGTTTATCATCAATGGTTTTAAAGGTCCTTGCAGTTTTTTTTGGGTCTTTCCAGTATTCTTTGGCCATATACCCACCGTAAATTAGCTCTCCGATCTCACCCGGTTTTGCATCCATTCCGGTTTCGGGGTTAATAATCCTTCTCGGATGTCTTTTGTCCTTGGGATTTATCTTAATTGCCACTTTCTCAATCTCTTTGGATGATGATGTAGAGACCATTGGAGTTGCCTCGCTGACCTCGGTCGTTCCAACAGCATCGGTCAGTATACAATGGGGAAGATACTTTAAAAGCCTCTTCTTTACCTCTGGTGTCCACATAACCCCCGATGAGATAATTGAGATCAATGAACTAAAATCATAGCTTATACCCTCCTTTTCTGCCCTTTCCAATTCCTCAACCATCGGTCTTGCAAACGCATCTCCAACAATTATCATAAGCGAAATCTTCTCTTTTTCAACAGTTTTCCACAATTCTTCCGGTGTAAAACTCTTATTTTCCAGAAAAACAAGTGTCGTGCCAATCGGAAAAACAGCAAAAGATAGCTCATACGCTGCTCCATGATATAGGGGACAGGTAACAAGAAGTTTTAAATTTAGTTGACTGATCAGGCGAAAAGTCATTGGTCCGCCTATAAAGCGCTGTATGAAATGGATAAGTCCTGTGGCAAATCGTGGGGTAGATGGCCTGCGAATAATCCAATTAATAGAAGGACTTGCAAAACCAAGAGCCCTTCCCACCGGGCCTGGCAATAACTTGCCAAGAGTCTGGTACGCCTCTTTTGGCAGCTGTAATCCATCTAACAGACCGGCAACTGATTCTTCACTACTGACAATACCAAGGAACTCACGACTCAAACCAAGCAATCTGCATTCATGTTCCCACACCGTTCCCTTTGGAAAGCCCGTTGTCCCGCCGGTATACATGATGTAGCAGATGACATCGTTTTTAATTTTAAAATCTATTTCCGGTTGGGTTGTTGGGTACCCGGATATTAGCGCTTCATAACCATACATGTCTTCTGGTACATTTTTTCCAACAACTATACAATTCAAAAGTTTGTTCAACTCCGATCGGACTTTTACAAGGCTTTCGACCATGTCCTCAGGTATTACTGAAATAACAGCATCAGAATCATCGAGGATATATTTGATCTCGTCTGGAACGTATCTTGGACATAGATTTGTGGGTATCGCCCCTATTTTATCGGCAGCAAAATAGCATTCCATCCACTCGGGTGAGTTATAAAGGGCAATTGCTATCCTTTCGCCTTTTTTTATCCCTAAATCTAAAAAAGCGTTTGCGAGTCTGTTCACACGATCATCAAGTTCCTTCCATGTAAACATCCGATTTCCTTGAACGATAGCGGGTTTATCCGGGATAGTTTTAACGATAGATTCTAATCGGTACGGGAATGTGTTTTTCTCATAGTTAGTATTTATAAAACTCATATTCCTCCTATCTACCATAGATATTTAGTATATTTATTATATTTATTATATTTACCAAAAGATAACTATTATCAATTAAATCTATCGGAAAGGTTCCATTGGAAAAAATAGGGGCAAAAATAAATCAGTGTAATCTTGTGCAATCTGTGGTTTTTCACATCAGCTTTACAAATAAAAAAGAGATATTTATATAAAAAAGGAGTATTGAACTAAAAAAATTCAAAATTTCTCCCTATGTAGAATCTCGTCAATTTCTTTTCTTTTGGGGGCATCCGGTACCTTTTTTGGCTTTCCGATCGGAATTAAACACACAACTTCCAGTTCTGGGGGTACACCCATCGCTTCTCTTACCTTCCCTGAATCAAAATAACCTACTATCACAGAGCCAAGTCCCATACTATAGGCCTGTAAACATATGTTCTGGGTTGCTATTCCACAGTCAAAGAGCAACCATTCACCCAATTCGGTCACATATTCACCTTTTTTGGCTCCTGAAATACCCTTTTTCCCACAGACTATGATATCTAACGGTGCACACTCAACCGCATTTCTTGCCGGATTTTTTGGTGGTAGAGCCTCTGCTAATTTTTTCTTTCCCTCAGCATCTTTTACTGCTATGAACTCCCAACACTGTGTGTTAGCCCAGGAGGGTGCAAACCTTGCAGCATCGATTAAAGCCTGTACTTCCTCATCGCTTATATCACCGTCCTCAAATGCCCTGATGCTCCTCCTTTTTTCAATCTCTTTTAAAAGTTCCATGGTGAGCAATTAGTTTCATCCCATAAGCATCTTTCGGATTGAACTATCTAATAACCGCAAGGGAGATACCAATATCTTCAAAGGTGGTGGGATTTCTTCTTATCAGATTGCCATACAAAACACCTAAGGGCCATAGAAAGTATTATTTAGGAGTGGGTAAAAATAAACCTGTGAATTATTTTCACAAGAGGGGATAAATGGATTGCGTATCAAAGAGATAAAGTTTAGAAATTTTAAGTCGTTTCGTAGGGCCAAAATTGAGTTTTACGATGGTTTTACAACTATATCCGGCCCAAACGGAAGTGGGAAAAGTAATGTAGTGGACGGCATCATTTTTACATTGGGTCTGTCAAGTTCTAAAATTATGCGGGCTGGAAAATTGACCGACCTGATCTACAACTCAAACGACACGGAACCTGAATTTGCCGAGGTATCTATAAAGTTTGATAAAAGCAATAAAAAGATATCGACAGAAAATGGCGAGATGAGTATAAAACGCACTATCAGGCGGACAGAAAGCGGATACTATTCAAATTATTATTTTAATGAGAAATCATGTAGTCTCGGGGATATCCACAGACACCTGTCCGGGGTCGACATACCCCCCGAAGGGTCCAATATAATCTTGCAGGGTGATGTGACAAGGATATTTGGGATGAATCCCATTGAAAGGCGTAAAATAATTGACGAGATTACAGGGGTGGCTGAATTTGATGAAAAGAAGGAAAAATCTTTTGAAGAGCTAAATGCAGTCAAAAATAAAATCGGTATGGTGGAAATACTTCTATCTGAAGTGGATACTCGTTTAGAACAGTTAAAAATTGAAAAAAACCTTGCAATCAGATATACCGAGCTTAAATCAGAAAAAGATAGACTGGAACGGCTTTTAATAATTATAAAGATAAGAAATCTTGAAAATGAGCTTGGCAAGATAGAACATGAGATTGAAGAAAAGCAGTTAAAAAAGGATGCAATTTCAAGGGGCATGAGTGAAAAAACATCCGCGATAATTAATCTGGAATCCGATCTTAAAAAGATAAATAACCGGATCGTAGAGGAAGGGGAGGAAAAAGCAGATAAGATAAAACGAGAAATTGAAGAGCTTTTGGGAAGTATATCCAGAATCAATGGAATTTTGGAGCTATCCGTAGCTGAATTAAAAAGAATGGATCTTGAAGGAATAAAAGCGCTTTTGGAAATCTTCAAAGCGTATAACAGGCAAAGGGAGTTATCAAATAAAATTAAAAATGAAACTGATATTAAAAATGGGCTTTTATCAAAAATAGATGAATTAAA
>DAOWMC010000131.1 GCA_030643285.1 Methanobacteriota archaeon
TTAAAACCGGCACCTATGGGGCTTGGTCTTGCATGCGGTAAAACGGCAAAAAAAGTCCTCGAATTTGCGGGCATAGAGGATGTCTGGACAAAATCCAAAGGGCTGACAAGAACTACAATAAATTTTGCAAAAGCAACATTTAACGCACTTAAACAAATTGACACGATGAGAACGCCTGCAGTAGCAGAATTGTAATAGTGGCCATTCATGGTCATTCCCATCACTTTCTACTTTTCATCTGATCTTTTATCCCATCTTTGACGGTTAGCATCCGCTAATTTCTTCTAAAATTTAATCCAAAATAGTGCCATACGACCCATACCCCAATTCTCATGATACCTGATTAACATTTACATCACCTCCTCCATAGAACTCATTAACCAGATCCATATATTCCACAACCAGTGACCTACTCACCCCCGTCGCAAAGGATGTATCTTCCACCGACATCTCCTTTATTGGAACTCCATTTACCATTTTCCAGATGTCTTCATGTCTCATAAAATGACTATTCTGTGTGGGTGTTGAGATTGTCTGCGACCAGCCGGATGGCTTCGACATCCGGGTATTCTTCGTCAACGAGTATCTTCACGAATTGTGCGAAATCCGTCATGGTTCTTCTTTTTGTGACCGGAGGGAGTTAAAAAACATATACCAAAAAGATTAATAACAAACAAATGTTATATAATTAAATAATTAATAAGGATCCTTATAATAAGGATTAATCATTAGCCGTTAGCCTTTAAAAAAGGAGGAAAAAAGACTTGCCAAAAGAAAAAAGACCGTTTCAAGACGATACTATAGTATATCCGACATATAGAACTATATATGCTGCAACTACCCTTGGCCATGGTGCAGGTGATCCGAGAGAAGAGCCAGTGAAATACACGCAGGCACTAAATGGAGCGATATTTGTCGATGCCCATAAGGAATGGGTTGCACGCCTTGATGAAAACTCATTAGCAGCAAAGATGTATGCTACCGGAGAATTGGAAGAAGAGGTTGAAGCCAAAAAAAAGATGGATACGCTAATGGGTGATATGGGCGTAGAGGATATGATAGATGGGATGGAAACAGGGGATGAAGCTGCAATGGACGAAGTTGATAAGGCGATGGAGCTGGCATCTTCTGATACTGCATTGGAAGCAATGGATGGTATATTGTCGATAGACATGTTTACCTCTTATGGATTCTCTCCGCCCATTCTCAATTTGCCAATCCGGTTAAGCCCTGCTGTGCTTGTTATGTTGATGGGTAACTCCTTTGATAACTTCTACAACACCATTGATCAGTTTACATTGGAGAATGTTTCTTACCTTGAGAACTGGCACTATGAGGATGGAATTCAAACTGCTGCAATACATTTCTGGTATGAGAATGCTGAGGAAATCTTAGAAAGACGGCATTTGAGAACTGGAGAGAAATTCAGACATTTGCTCGTTCAACGATCAGTAGGTGAAGGAGAGATGATGTGCATAGACATTACTAAGGATATTAGAAATGAGAAAACACCGGAATATTCGAACTCTGCAATATTTGGTTTCATGTACCCGATCGGAGCTTCCATCGATTGCCAGAGTGCTCCTCGAAGCACGTTTGAGCTGATCAGTGGACTGTTGAGGGCAATGGTTTGTGAATTTTTCGGATGGCCTTATCCGATCCATATAGCGTGGGTCCCGCGACCGGGTATAATAAACATGTTGCAGGGATTGCCCATAGAGATGATACTACCAAGGTTTATAAATTTGCTCGTCTCTCTTCCACTCTGGCTGCACAACTACACCCTCACACACTGTGAAACAAGCAGGGAGGTCTTTGGCCGAGAGATCGTTCCAAGCACTGCATCAGAAGCATCAGGTACGTATATGGTGTACGGTATGGATAGGATAAGATATCCTCCCACATACACCCAGTCAAAGAGGGTCTATGGGGAGGAGGGGTCGCACATGAGGCCACCAACCGAGTATCCCGTTCCGGAAAATGTGATGATGACACTTAACGAAGCATCAGAAGAAATCGAAAACGCAAGAAAAGAGCATCCAGAATGGTTGACCGATATTATAGGATTTGGAAACTGAGGTGGTAAAATGGGAGAAGAAAGAACTTGTCCAATTAAATATGGAACAAAGCTGTTTAAGTATCCACTATGTGGCGCCAAGATCAAACGTAGAGAACCGGTACTGTCACGTGATAGGATAATCGGGCAAATACCAGGCCCCGGTCCGAAAAGTGTACAAGAAGCGCGCGCATTGGGTGAAGTTGTTCCTGATTATATCTATGAATGCGAGAAAGGACATGCCTATACCAGACCGGAATGGTGGGCTGATGTACCAACGGTTCCACCAGGTACAATAACACTTACAGGATTTTCAGGTAAATCAGCGATTGCGAACAAACCACCTTTATGGTATACTGAGCTTTCAGATGAGGAAAAGAAAAAATTTCTTGAATGATTATTAAGTTCGATAAAAAGCCATTTGTTCCATCTCTGCCTGTTGCGTAAGGGGAAATTATATAGGGATAATGGCCAACGCAGGTCTTGAAATGATCAGTCGGGTCGTGGCAGTAATCATGAACTTTTTAACAATGTAATCACATTGTGAAAGGTAATGTAACCAACCAATGTATTATTGAGACTATCATTAGTCTCTCTTTTTTTTGAATTTTCAGTCAGACACATTTGGTACCTGTTCAACCCCAATCACTTTTGAGTTAAGGACCATAAACACCCAAAACAGTTGTTTACGCTACGCTTATTAATAATGCAACTGAAGATAGTTATTGGGTGAATAACATGCAAAGGTGTTTATTTTGCAAAAGCGAGATTAACTCTTCGATTCCAAAGATAAAGGAAGGTGGAAAAGTATGTTTTTGTAAAAGTTGTATACAAAAACTTATAAATGAGGGGCATATACAGATGCAGGTGGATAGCACGGTAACCCTGAATGGGTCTCTTTATGAAATCATATTCAGTTACTCTTTAGAGTGAAGGTACCGAGTGAAGGTCCCGGGTGAAAGTACCGTGAAAGGCCAGCATAGTAAGGTATATATATCCATTGAGACATAGCAAGCTTTGAGGTTTTAATTAAAATGGATGCCGATTTAGAAACAAAATATGAAACTTTAACACCTTCCGATGAATATCTGGTGGCTGGAGTGCACATAGGAACCCAGCAAAAGACCAAGGATATGCGAAGGTATATCTATCAAGTTCGTCCTGACGGGTTGTACGTACTTGATATTCAGATGACGGATAAGCGTATCAGGGATGTAGCGAAGTTCCTGGCACGATATGAATCTTCTTCTATCTTAGCCGTTTCGGCCAGGCAATATGGTTTTGTTCCTGTAAATATGTTTTCAAAGGCTATTGGTGCAAAACACATTGTTGGTCGATTTGTACCCGGAACATTGACTAATCCTTCCTATAAAGATTATATTGAACCCGAAGTGATCCTTGTTACAGACTCAATAGGTGATACCCAAGCAGTATCCGAAGCTGTAAGTATCGGGCTTCCGGTTATAGGGATGTGCGACACAAACAATATCACATCAAATATAGATCTTGTTATACCAACAAACAACAAGGGTCGAAAAGCTCTGGCCATTGTGTACTGGCTTTTGGCAAGAGAGATTTTGAAGGAGAAAGGAGAAGGTGATAGATTCACATACGAGCTTGTTGACTTTGAAGCATCGCTTTGATTTTACTCCAAAAGCTCGGTTTTACCTCTCCAGCCAACGCTAAGTTCCATTTCTTCATTGAACCCTATTTTTGCATATCCGTCAATAACCTTAACCAGTGAGCCGACATCAATCCTTTCTAAAAATTCTGTGTGATTATCCCATAGGGCTACTTTTATCCGCCCTGTATCGTCGGTAACATATATATTGGCCACTTTACCCATGTTGCCATCTCTTTTTACAAATTCTCTTATCATATCAATTCCCGTTATCCGTCCGATGACACTGCATGCCTCATTTAGCCCTATATCCGTAATTTTTATTATACGTTCGTTATACAGCACTTTTTCTTTACTTCTCTTTATATTCCCTCTTCGTCCCACATGAACTTCCGTGGCACCGAAGCTTTCTTTTGAATAACCGTTGGTTATCCTTACAACATCCCCAATATCGAATTTTCCGGATGTCCACTCATCCCAGAGGGAAATCCTGATCTTTCCGGTCTCATCACCTATAGACAGGTTCTTAACCATTCCCAAAGACTCATCCTTTCTTTTAAATGTTCTAA
>DAOWMC010000093.1 GCA_030643285.1 Methanobacteriota archaeon
ATATAATTTACGATAAAATCACTTTTTCCATAGCGGTAACATCTGCCTTAGCCTTTCAACAACTTCTGGCAAAAATTCCTCTGGCATCCAACAATGTAAGTAGCGATTCGCATTCTATTGCACTGAATCCGGGGTGTGCTTTGTTTGTCAGTTGTTTTGTAGGATGGCCGTTAAGATACGATTCTTCGATCTTTAGTACCCCATCAATCAGTTTATCCAGAATTTTTGTAAGGTGTGCTACATCCTCCTTCATATTAGTTTTGGCAAGCTCACAAGATTTTGCCAATCCTGCCCTAGATAATACCTTTAATAAATGCGACCCAGTTTGATGGATACGAGAAGCTTCAGTTTTTCTTTGTCGGGAGAGCTCCTGTTCCAATACGATTGCCCCGTGTTACCAGACCTCAAAACCTTCTCTTGAGGAATCCGGTATCCAATCTCTTACCATGGAGCCGAGGCCGATCCGGGCAAGGGATTACTTAAAGGATATGCAGGTAAATAAGTCCACAGGTGCGTAAAATTGGCTTTGTGGGAACGTAGTGTCTGACTATGGCCAAGCATATCTATTTTATGACCGTAGTTTATATATACTTGATCACGTGTACTCCTAATTGTCCAACAGGACGCAATAAAATAAGAGGGAGTCTGAAAGATATGATAGAAATCTACGAATTTAAAAAGATGGATCTACGTGGTGCGACGATAGTTGATGGTTTTCCATCTGCGGGGCTTATAAGTGTAATCACTGCAAACTATCTGATTGGGACACTGAACCTTGAACAAATCTGTGCTATGGACTCACCGGATTTTCCTCCAAATTCAATGGTATACGCCTCAAAACCAAATTTTCCAGTTAGAATGTATGCTGATGAAAGGAATAAACTTGTGGTTTTCATTTCCGAGTTCGCTCCGCCACCGGCGCTTGTAAGACCAATAGCGGATGCTATCCTCTCATGGGCAAAAGATCACAAATGTGCAAGAATAATCTCACCCGAGGGGATACCCATACAGGAATACGGTGTAAGTGGGGATAAAGAAAAAGAATGTTGCATTTACGCCGTCGGAAGTAACTCACATGCAAGAGATAAACTGGATGAGTTCGGTATCGAGCAATTGGAAACAGGAATAGTATCGGGTGTTTCTGCCATCCTGTTGAATGAGGGTAGAAGGCGTGATTTTGATGTAATCGGTCTACTTCCTGAAGTCAACCCAAACATACCGGATGTACGAGCTGCGGCAAAAGTGATGGAGATGATAAATAAATTCATTCCAAAAGTTTATCTTGATCCTGACCCCCTGTATAAAGAAGCGGCAAGAATTGAAGAATACATGTGGGGACAAAATGGGTCCGAAGATCATGTTGAATCTGCTGCATCTACGCTCATGTACGGTTAAAAGTTTTTTTTTTTTACCTTTTTACCTTTTTACCTCTTTTTCTTTTTTTAAAATTAAATGAACAGTAAACTATATGAACCATCGCAACGAAGTGGAAGCATACTGAAAAGTAAATGCTGTAAATCATGAAATCCAAATTTAAAAAATGCGATACTTGTAATTTGTATACGCTTAAAGATGCGTGTCCCAGTTGTGGCGGGGGTGTAAGAAATCCGATTCCGCCCCGATTCTCTTTAGAAGACAAATATGGCAAGTACCGAAGGAAGATGAAAAAGGAGCTTTTGGAAAATGAAGGATATTGAAGTTGTTACAATAAAGGATATTTCGCTAAAAAACCCGGTCATGATTGAAGGGCTCCCAGGAGTGGGTCACGTTGGCAAGCTGGTGGCAGAGCATATGATCGAGGAATTGGAAGCAGAGAAGATAATGGAGATTTATTCGCCTCATTTTCCACCACAAGTGCTTGTGATGAATGATGGTACGGTACGTCTCGTCCAAAATGAGGTATATGCATGGAAATCAGAAAATGTCGATTTGCTACTTTTGGTGGGGGACTATCAAAGTGCCACAAATATGGGCCACTATATGCTGACTGAGGCATTTTTAGATATAGCTCAGAAATTTGATGTTAAACGGATTTATACATTGGGTGGCTATGGAATAGGTCAACTGGTGGAGGTTCAAACCGTACTTGGCGCGGTGAATGATGCTAATTTGATTGAAGAAATGAATGGTTATGGGGTAGAATTCAAGGAAAACGAGCCTGGTGGAGGAATCGTTGGGGTCTCAGGTCTTTTGCTTGGGATGGCAAAAAGAAGGGATATAGAGGCGGTTTGTTTAATGGGTTTGACTTCAGGTTACCTGGTTGATCCGAAAAGCGCCCAGGCAGTTTTAAAAGTTTTGTGTCAGGCACTTGGAATAAAAGTCGATATGCTTGCATTAGAGGAGCGGGCAAAAGAAATGGAAAAGATAGTCGCAAAGATTCAGGAGATGGAAACAGTAAAGATGCCACAAGATGCCGGTATGGAAGAAGGTTTAGGGTACATTAGATAATTCAATATGAAATTGGAAAATGTACGCGTATGCATCCTGCGGATAGAGGGGACAAACTGTGAGGAAGAATCGTATAAGGCATTCGATCGGCTTTTAGCAAACCCGGAGCTGGTTCATCTAAAACAGTTATCAGGTGATGTTAGAGAGGCGGCCGAGCGGAGGCGTTTATCTGATTACCAGTGTTTAATGATCCCAGGAGGATTCTCTTCAGGGGACTATATAAGAGCAGGTGCCATTTTTGCAGCAAGGATAAAAAGCGCACTAAAAGATGATTTATCCAGTTTTGTGGCGGATGGCTTTCCTGTTTTAGGGATTTGTAATGGATTTCAAATTCTGGTTGAGCTTGGGCTTTTACCTGCATTTAATAATACAATCACCAGATACCCCCAGGCTGTACTGACGGTCAATGACTCTGCAAAGTTTGAATGCAGACCAACTCTTCTTAAACATGAAAACACGTGCGCATTTACATCCAAGATTCCAAAAGAAAGGATACTTACGATGCCCTGCGCCCACGCCGAGGGTAAGTTTTTATTTGCTAAAGAAAAGGAGGAAGAGTACCTTAAAAGGCTTATTGAAAATGAGCAGATCGTCTTTAGATATGTGGATCAAAACGGTGACTATTGCGGCTATCCGTGGAATCCGAACGGATCGATTTACAACATAGCAGGCATTTGCAATTTATCCGGAAACGTGTTTGGTATGATGCCACACCCGGAAAGGGCCTTTTATAAATATACAGGTTATGCTGGCACAAAATCAGAGTCAGAGTCAGATTTTATCGGAGATGGTAGAATAGTTTTTGAATCTGTGCTGGACTATATTTCAAGGAAATTTTGATGAAGATAGAAGAGCTTGACATTGCTGAAAGTATAGCCCGGTTTTATATGGATTCAGGCATAAATGAACTTTATCCACCGCAGACGGATGCGGTTAAACTCGGACTTTTATCTGGCAAAAACATTGTTTCTGCTGTGCCGACTGCCAGTGGAAAAACGATGATTGCAGAACTTGCCATGTTAAACTCGATTTTCAGGGGCGGTAAGGCTGTTTATATAGTTCCGCTCAGGGCGCTTGCCTCTGAAAAGTACGAACGTTTTTCCGAGTTTAAGTCATTAGGGGTAAAAGTCGGCATATCTACGGGAGACTTTGATCGCCGGGACGAGCGTTTGGCATCAAATGATATAATCGTTGTCACAAGTGAAAAAATGGATTCTTTACTGAGAAATGAGATTTCATGGGCACAGAAGTTAACCGTGATAGTCGTAGACGAGATTCACCTGATTAATTCAGGGGACCGAGGGCCCACCTTGGAAATTGCCCTTGCAAAGCTCAGGCGTGCAAATCCTGAGGCACAGATTATATCATTAAGCGCAACAGTAAGTAATGCAGGCGAGATTGCTAACTGGTTGGGTGCCGAACTTATAAAAAGCGATTGGAGACCGGTAGAACTCAAAGAAGGTGTCTTTTTAGATGGTACAATAAACTTTGGGGATAAGAGTAAAAAGATACCCACCCACAAAGATCCGGCGACATCACTTGTCTTAGATACGATAGGCGAAGGTGGACAGTGCCTGATATTTGAAAGTACGAGGCGTTACGCAGAAAAGACCGCACAGAGGATTGGTAGCACACTAAAAAGACATATTGATGATACCAGAGCGGCCAGGCTTTTCGAAATTGCAGTGGAAATAAGGGGGGTTTCCGATACCGACCTGTCTAAAAATCTGGCAGATTGTGTTGAGTGTGGAATTGCATTTCACCATGCAGGTCTTTTAGCCGAGCACAGAAAAATAGTTGAGGGTAGATTCAAGGCAAATGACATAAAGGTAATATGTAGTACACCCACCCTTGCTGCCGGAATAAACCTGCCTGCAAGAAGAGTTATAATCAGAAATTATAGACGGTATGAAGTTAATCACGGCTCTTTACCAATCCCCGTTTTAGAATACAAGCAGATGTGTGGTAGGGCTGGCCGTCCAAATCTCGATCCATATGGAGAATCGGTTCTGATAGCAAAGAGTAACGATGAATTTGAATGGCTCAGGGATAACTATATTTTTGGAAAGATTGAAGATATATCCTCCAAATTAGGGACGGAAAATGCACTTAGAACACATGTGCTCTCCTTAATTTCAAGTGGGGTTACAAAAGAAAAGTCAGAACTTATGAATTTTTTAAAAGAAACATTTTACGCTTTTCAGAAGGATTCAAATGACCTGGAATTAGTTGTGGAAAGAACCCTATCCTTTTTGGAAGAAGAGGAAATGGTCGTTGAAGAAGGCATCTTGTATGCGACAGAACTTGGCAAAATCGTCTCAAGGTTGTATGTGGATCCGCTCTCGGCTGCAATTATTATAAAGGGGTTAAAAGAGAATAAGACCACAGAAAAGATACATGACCTTGGATTGATTCACCTTATATGCAAAACCCCTAATATGCGAAAGCTTTACCTTAAAAGTAGCGACCATGCATGGCTACACGATTTCATCTATGAAAACTATGATTCATTCACCTATGTCCCAAGCGAATTCGAAAGCGAGTATGACTTTTTCTTACCCGAGGTGAAGACGGCAGTTCTTATACACGACTGGGTCTTTGAAAAGTCTGAGGACGAGATAACAAAAAAGCTTGGTGTAGGCCCTGGCGACATCAGAAGCATAACGGATATTGCCGAATGGCTGATGCACTCGACTACCGAACTATCCTACTTTTTGCACTTAAAAACAACCTTAAGAGCAAAAGAACTCACCGAAAGAATCACATACGGCACCATGCGGGAACTTTTGGATCTTTTAAGGATAAAAGGTGTCGGTAGGGTTCGTGCAAGGAGATTGTACAACGCAGGTTACAAAAATGTAAGAAAGTTAAGAAATGCAGATGTAAACAAAATCAAGCGGATCGTGGGTGCAAAGGTTGCAGAAAAGATAATTGAAGAGGCTAAAAAG
>DAOWMC010000099.1 GCA_030643285.1 Methanobacteriota archaeon
ATGTATTATTAATAAGTGAGGTATGATTATTGTATTTACTTGGTGAGGCCTTAATTGGCGATGGATCGGAAATAGCACATGTTGATTTAATGATAGGTAACAAAGAAGGGCCGGTCGGGATTGCATTTGCAAATGGCATGTCTCAGCTATCTGCCGGGCACACGCCGGTGTTTGCTGTTATCAGACCAAACCTTCCTGTAAAACCATCAACTTTGATTGTTCCTAAGGTAACAATAAAAAACTTGGATGATGCTTCCAAAATATTTGGACCGGCACAGACCGCCGTGGCAAAGGCAATTGCCGATGCTGTGGAAGAAGGGGTAATCCCAAAAGAAGATGTTGAAGACCTCATGATCGTTGCAAGTGTTTTTATCCATCCTGAGGCAAAGGATTATGGTAAAATTTATAGGCATAATTATGGTGCAACAAAATTGGCACTGAAAAGGGCCATGGATGGATTTCCTTCTATTGATGATGTTATTTACGAAAAAGATAGATCTGTGCATCCGATTATGGGCTTTAAAGTCCCAAGACTGTGGGACCCACCATACCTTCAGGTAGCCCTAGACATTCCCGATTGGGATAAGGTAAAAAATGTAATTGAACAATTACCTAAAAATGACCACCTTATAATAGAGGTTGGTACCCCCCTTATCAAAAGATACGGTTTGGATATAATACAGAAGATACGGGAGATAAGGCAAGATGTGTTCATTGTTGCTGATTTGAAGATACTCGACACCGGTAATCTTGAGGCACGTATGGTTGCAGATGCTACAGCGGATGCTGTCGTTATATCAGGCCTTGCCCCAGTATCAACGATTGAAAAGGCAATAAAAGAATCCAAAAAAACTGGAATTTACTCGATTATAGACATGCTCAATGTTGAAGACTCGATCGAGGTACTGAATAACCTCTCCGTAAAACCCGAAGTTGTTGAACTTCACCGGGCAATTGATGCAGAATCAAAAGATGAAAAGCATAAATGGTCCGATATTCCAAAGATTAGGAAGATGGACAAAAAGATTATTATTGCCGTTGCAGGAGGAATAAGGATAGACAATGCCCCGGATGCGTTAAAATCAGGTGCCGATATCCTTGTAATTGGAAGGGCAATTACGAACACTAAGGATGTAGAAGGAAAAGCAAGGCAATTTTTGGCTCTGATGAAGGAAGAGATCGATCAGTTCAGAGTAATGACCGATTTCTGATGCTAAAAACAATTGGAAGGTTTATGATTGGCCAAGCTTGCCATAAGCCTTTTTTATATATCCGCCCACAATCCAAAAAAGTGTAAAAAGTCCTTTGTTTCTAAAAATGGGCTCCCAGAGAGTCAGTGTTTCGGGAGTCTCTATTTCTTCCAGATGAATAGCTTGAGGTTTTTTTCCGATTATCTTATAAGGGACCTTGTGTCTATCCAGAATATCTATTAATTCCTTTACTGCAAAGAACCTGTACCTATCATTGAGATGTTCAAGATATTCCCTTGATATCTCGATCTCTGAGGATAATGTACCATCAAAAAATCCTCTGATGTGTAATTCCCAGGGAGATATTAATTTTTTAATGAGACCAAAAGCTTGATTTGGTTTTTCTATTTGTAGAGGTGTGTCTTTAAAACCATCTTCCAACAACGCTTTTTCAACTTTATCGAGTATTTCCTGTATACAATATTCATCCAAGATAACCTGAGCCATTGATCATCGTTTGAATTGAACATGTATATAGAATATATGTCCACAGTGTGCTCACAATCGCAGTTAGGTGATTGTACCTTAAAACCTATACCCTCCGCCCACCCTTTCCCTTCTTGAAGTTATGTAATCTTCAATAATGGCTTCTCCAAGATTTTGCGGTTTTGTAAAAAAGGCTCTTCCAAAGTTTCTTTCGGCAAGCAGCCTTGCAAATTTTACAAGATTTGGTTTGCCATCCAGCATGATAACATTTAGCGTTATTTCATCATCGCCATATCTTATTGATTCTTCCAAAACACCCGCCATGGCGTTACTGAAACCAACATGTCCACCATTTTCATAGTTGGGTTCGGTATCGGTTATAAGATAAGCCTGCTTATCTCCATCCTCAATCGTCACGGATGTCCTGAATGATTTCATGGCAGCCCGGATATCAGTCCAACCTGCAGGTGAGCCAATATTTGCAACTTCCCAGAATTGAATCTCTTTTACCTGTTCTGAAAAAGTAAAAATTCTAATCATATCCTCGGGATATCCGGTTCTTATAAGTTCGCAAAGCGCAAGTGCAGTCTCTATTGCTGCATCCATCTTGCGACCATACTTCATCGACCCGCTCACATCAATCATTATCCCGGTATTCATCTTCGCCTGATACAAAGATTCATGGACCTCGAAATCTTCGATGGTTAGATCACAAAGCCCCCCGGTTCTTTCCATTGTATTTATAAGAGTTTTTTGGATGTTGATCTTTCCATAAGGATCTCCAAATTCATATTTTCTTGAAAATTTGGAAACGTCTGCCCCATATCCAATCTCATTTATCTTATGGGTGCCAATACCTTTCTTAGACAAATTTTCCATTATTTTCCCTAAAAAACCGCCACCAAGTATCTTTGATCCCAGAGAAGTTATCTTTAACACCCCTTCTGTTCGGTCTATATAACCAAGGCCCTCATACTTATCAAATATCTTTTCAACGTCTTCATTGGTTATTTCACTAAGTTTACGCTCCAAAAAAGATATTTCACCTTTTATCTGGTTTCTATTCCCATCAGAAGCTATCATCTTGGCAATATCCTGTTCTTTGCCATCTCCCTCTGACATAATTTTATCGAGTGCCTTGTAAAATAATTCTTCTTCCATCCTTCTTAGCTGTTCTTCAGTATTTTTTAGATCCCGGTCTATGTCCTCTTTTCTATCCCCGGCCTGTGATTTTGCTTCACTCATCAATTTAGGGTAGTCACTTATGTCAAAATCCGAGAAGCCTTTCCTCTGCGCCTTTGAGATCTCACATATTGCCAGAAATTCCGAGGCCTCATCGATAGAACAGAAATCAATCATGTTTGAACCTCTTTGGAACAAAAACCTTATTAATGGCCAAAGATTCCTTTACCAGGCCCAGGTTGATCCCGAGGTTAGTTGCTATTTCAAAAGTAGAATAGTCGTATTCTTCCAGAATATCTCTATTTAGGGTTTCAGGGTGAAAATAGATATCCTTTTCATATTCATTTAAATTTTTAGGCGCTTTTTCTGCAGCGAGGTCTTTTATCTGATTCATCACCTTTTCTAATACCGGGTACCCTGAAAGCTTATTTGACGTTGGTTGATCGGCACTTAGAAGTACTGTTTTCAATTCTTCTTTAAATCCCCCCTCATCGAACCCGATTTCATTATAAATATTTTCTACAATTTTCTTTGTTGCATACCACATCACGTCTTCCACGATTTCATCAATCTTTTTGAAGGTCTCAATTGCCTTTCCCCTGGAAACGATAAGTTCAGGCCTTACCCTTATTCTTCCACGCATGGACAGTTTAAGTCCCAAAAGACCATCTTTAAGGCTGGCAACTTTTCCCTCATTTATTTCAACACTTGAATATGTGTGGTTGATGGCTTTAATCGGGCCCCTTATACTTGCACCTTTGTCAATATTTCGGCAATTGTTTGTGTACTCGACCGTTGTTCTTACAATGTCCCCAACCCACCATGGCAAGGAAGCTTTAACACCCAATAAACCAATATCAGGTCGAAATATTGGTGACTTCGAATCTGGTTTTATTGCGGCATAATTATCAATATCAATTACAAACTTTTCTTTTGATACAATTTCCTTTAACACATCCCCCCTTGGCATATCCATCGGAACCAGTTCCAATCTATCTAAAAGGGGTTCTGGGATTCTGTTGACATGAGAAAAACCTTCAGGATTCCCGGTGGCTACGAAATACACATCTATAGGTCTTACCCAGTTATATTCCTCCAGTATTACCTTTTTTTCCTCTAAAATCGGGTGAAACAAAACCTGCACCTTTGTTGGAATGGCGGGCAGTTCATCGACAAAAAGTATGCCCCGATTACCCCGTAAGACGCCGGTTCCCATAAAAACTTTTGGATCTGTCGGGGATTGTCCCTGGGCTATTGCCTGGATATCTTTTAGGCCGAGAATCTTCGCCTCATTTGTATACTCGTTTCCCTGAATCCTTGAGTATCTCATTGTCCCCTGTATGAGTTCAACCCCAAATTCATCAACGGGATCCTCCGAATCTGCACATCTTGGGCATAACCAATCTTCTGGCCACTTCGGGTCATCGTTGTATGGACAACCTTTTATTTTTGGAACAGATGGAAGAAGCTTGGCCAATGACTCTGCCAACCTGGTCTTTCCAGTGCCTTCCCTTGAGACCAGATACGGGTAAGAATTAGAAAGAATTGCCCTTACAACATCTCTTTTTGTCTCTTCCCTTCCATCGATATCTGGCAATGGATCCTCTCCGTTTCTGATCTTTTCCAGAATCGAATATCGAAGCTGGTATCCAACAGGCATCGGTTGATAAGTATCAGGATTAAAGTCCATAAAAATCAAATCCCATCATTATAATTGAATAGACTATATTTAAGATACACACATATAAATAATATAAACTTAGCGATAAATGGTAGCGATAAATAATGAACTTCACAAAATTTGACGTTTGAAAGCGGTTTTTAAATACAATGACAAAATAATAACAGTAGCATGGCAATTCACCCAATTGAGTACAGATACGGCACACCTGAGATGAAAGCTGTATGGGAGGAGGGTGCTAAACTCATAGAGATGCTAAAAGTTGAGGTAGCCTTGGCAAAGGCAGAGGCAGATATCGGATTAATACCAAAAGAAGCCGCAGATAAAATAAGTTCGGGCATAAAAAAAGTCTCAGTTGAGCGGGTAAAAGAAATTGAAGACGAGATAAGCCATGACATAATGGCTGTTGTACTTTCCCTTTCCGAGCAAAGTGGGAAATACGGAGAGTGGGTCCATTTTGGTGCAACCTCAAACGATATAATCGACACTTCCCTTGCATTGCAGTTCAAAGAAGCCATCCCGATTTTAGAACAAAAGATGATACGTCTAAGATCTGTCCTGGTTAATCAGGCAGACGCACACAAAGAAACTGTTTGTGCAGGTAGAACCCATGGCCAAATAGGTATTCCAACAACATACGGACTTAAATTTGCAATCTGGGCCGAAGAGGTGGACAGGCACATAGAACGACTTTCAC
>DAOWMC010000121.1 GCA_030643285.1 Methanobacteriota archaeon
GATTAGAATCAGTTTCCATGTCACTTTTGCATCTCTTTCCTGCTTGAACCTGCCAACTATCTCGTCAACATCTCCTGAAAATCCACCCAAAATTTTTATCCTACTTGGGTCTTACTGCGGAACGTGTGATACAGATATGGATCAGCATAAAACCCTTTTAAGATCTCCAAAGGAAATCATGGGGTGGGTGTGTGAAGTAATTGTGTCTTCTACCAGCCCAATTTTTTAAGTTCCCTGTTCTTTCGCTCCAAAAAGTTATAAACGTGTGAGTGGGGTGCACCATCAATAAGCATATTAATCGCGGCACGCACTATCTGTATCTGTTCGGGACGGCCGATTGCACCAACGGTCTTTCCGTATACGGAGATACTTGCAGTTGTTAAGCTTTCTATTGTATCTCTGGTTCTGCCATCCTTGCCGATTATCCTTCCCTTGACTCTCTTAAGTTCTTTAGGTGTTGAAGTAGCTTTTGATAGATCCATCAACTCTAACATGGCCATTTCATCATCGAATAATCTAAATGCTTTTTCAGGGGAAAACCCTCGCCCTATTGCCGTTATAACTTCCACCGCTCTCATTGCACCAATCGGATCTTCTGAAGAAAGTATATGTACACTACCTGACTCACTGTCTATTTCCAATTTAGTTGAAGATTTAGCCTCTATTGCCTTTCTTATACTTCCTCCACGACCAACTATAACACCTATCCGATCGGAAGGGACTTTAACATGATCGGTCATTTCCTTAGCCTCTTTCAGCTCTATCCATATACAAATGCGTCCACCAAACTGTAGATAATGGCCTGACTATTACAAGTGTTGCTATAATACCTAAAATTGCCAGAGGGGACCCGATTCCAGAAATCATACCTATAGCCACATTGATTATACCTAAAATAATACATAACAAAAAGACATCTACTTTGTTATCCAAAAACATTTCAAAACCTTTTTTAACTCCTTCTATGGCTTCTAAATCTCCCACAATGATTGCATATCTAACCAATGAAAGCATTATTTTAAAAATAAGCATATATATCATCATTAGTATGAGCCCCAATCCAATTAAAACCGGGACACCTTTCTCAATTGCCATTGATGACATATCTCCTGTGCCAAAACCAGCCGACAGAATTCCCGGTACTAAAAATAAAAATCCAGCAAATGTTACCAAACCAACAATCACATCTGCTAAGAAGAGATCAACAAATTTATCCTTACCATAATCCACCATGTCTGATATTATTGTAACACCCGTCTCGGATGCTTCTTTTGCCATACCGATTTCCCCTGCTCCAAAGAATGCCCTGATTAACATTGCAAGAATCACAAAAATAAAAACCCCAACTATGATTCTTGAGCCACCTTGAGCGATTGCAGGCCCCGTCATTTGCATAAGCATTTCAGGTTCCACGTCGGATGTCGTCTCTCTTAAATCAGATAAAAATGGCATAAATACACTTAAAAGTGTCATGATGGCTACTGCAAAGCCTGCTACACAAATAATACCCGTACCTATCAGGAACGGAACGCATATTATTGGATTATCCTTCCATGTGGTAAATCCATCTGTTATAATCTCAATTAACTCTTTCATTCCTATTCAATAAATGCTAACCGTATGTACTATATACACTTGTAATATAAATAATTGATGCAAAAATAAGCGATTATTTTTGCAAGTTCTCCCAGATAATTGCATAGCCCTGTCCCATACCTACACACATGGCTGTAATACCATATGTTGCATCTTTAAACTCGGGATCTCCAAACTCATCCATAAGAAATGCAACCAATCTTGCACCTGACATTCCAAGGGGATGTCCATATGCTATCGACCCACCCCATGGGTTTATATTTGTCTTTTTTGGATTTATATTTAGCTCCCTTATGTTACAGATTGACTGAGATGCGAATGCTTCGTTAAGCTCGTAGATGTCTATGTCATCCATTTCAAGCCCTGCTCTTTCTAACGCCATTTTTGTTGCAGGAATCGGACCTTCTCCCATATATGCCGGATCTACAGCAGCAACCGCTGAACTTATGAACTTCATCTTCGGCGTGCATGAAAGTTCCTTTGCCTTGTCAATCGACATTAAAAGTACTCCACCGGCACTATCATTTAAACCTGATGAGTTTGCTGCAGTTACGGATCCACCTTTCTTCTTACTTTTTATAAAGGCGGGTTTCATCGCTGCCATCTTTTCCAATGTAGTATTTGGTCTTGGCTGCTCATCTGTGTCTACAACCTTTTTAGCCTTGTTCCCCTCCTTATCTGCTATTACTACTTCCATCGGTACTATCTGCTTTTTTATCTTTCCTGCTTCCATTGCTGCTTTTGCGTTCATTTGAGATTCATAGGCATATTGATCCTGTTCCTCTCTTGTAATTTCATACTTTTTTGCAACATTTTCTGCAGTCAAACCCATGGATCCCGCAGCTCTAAAATCTAACTTTGAACCATCAGGTAGCTTGGCATTCATCATTCTGGCGTTTGGCCTAGCACCATATCCCATCGGGAAGCGGTACATATGTTCCACACCACCTGCAATCATTATATCACCGCAACCACATGAAATGGCATGGCAGGCATCTGCAATCATTGTCATACCACTTGCGCACATACGATCAAGGCTGCATCCCGGTGTATAAATCCCAAGTCCTGCTGCCAGGGCGGTTGCCCTCCCCATCGTCATGCCGGTTTCTTCTGTGAGTGTTGTTGCACCCCATCTATTATCATTGATCATTCCCGGTTTTACCTGCGGATTCTGTTTCATCAAAGCTTCAATAACCGCAATAACCAGATCATCCGGACGGGTGTTTGCAAAGTATCCATCGGGTCTTGATTTGCCAATGGGCGTTCTACATGCATCAATAACAACAACTTCTTTCAGTTCCTTCATCTTTTACAAACCTCGTTTAAAGATAAAAATCACATAACAAAAAGCTTTCGGAATTGTGGTATCTATTTTCTATCCCACCACCCCTCCTGTTCATCATCCTCTTTTAGGATCATAACACCATTTTCTGCCTTCATAGCCCCATCTACTATTGCATCTTCATGAACCTTTATATATCCACCCTCAATTTTTCCAAGAATGTGCGCACTCTTTTCCACATAAACACTACCTCTTGAAACCAGGTTTCCATGGATTATACTTCCTTTATCAATATATATATTATCCCTCACCCTTATACCACCAAATAACGTCGTATTTTTCCCCAATCTCACCGAGGAAGATCTTATGTTTCCAACAAGACGACTATCGTTACCAATTATAACATTATTTGGAACCTGTATTGTGTCGTAGGTGATCTTTGCCCTGTTTGGAATAATCAGGGTATGATCTGTCACCTGTTCCTCTTCATAAATCTCACTTAAGAATTTTTCTACTTCCTCGCTCTTTCCCAATCTGAACAGTTCTGTTAGATATAGTATTATGTAAACAATTACAGAGACCGGGTTTCTTATAACAATCCAGCCCTTTGCCTCAAAACCATCATCTACCGAAACATCATTTCCGATATCAAGATCCCCGTATACGATCAGCTTTCCGTTAATTTTTACAGATTCGCCAAGATAAGCATCTTTTTTTGTGCTAACATTTCCTTTCACATTTGACCAAAAATCAAGCCTGACATCATCGGATGCATCTAAACAACCTGCAATACTTACCTTTTCTCCAACTATTATCGATCTTGCAATCATCCCATAACCTATCTCCGCATAGTTCCCGACTAAAACATCTCCATTCACCACGATGTTATTCTCCTCCATCATCGTGTTATCAGGGATTACAAGTGTTTTTAATAGATCTGCCATACCAAAAAACCCCTCAATCAAGCCCCAAACTTTTTTGTGCGATTTATCAGATCCATTAAAATTGGCATAAGGTCCTTTCCCATCAATCTGTTTAAACCTCCCTTGGCCGCACTAATCTCATCGTAAGCGCGTATATCATCCCTTCTAATACCATCTCCAATGATCATAACCGGAACCGGATCTGCAGAGTGATCCTTCACTGAAACAGGTGTGGAATGATCGGCAGTTACAACAATGATCGTATCTTTCAGGTCTATTATATCTGAAAATGCCTCATCAATTTTACTGATAAACTCGGTCTTTTTTTCAAAGTCTCCATCATGACCTGCCTCATCTCCACCCTTTATATTGACCAGTACAAAATCATAATCATTTAGGGTCTCAACTGCTTTGGTTATCTTTGCGCCAACGTTGGAATCCACTCCCCCTGTTATTCCGTCTACCTCGATGTAGGTAATTCCACACATTTTTCCAATCCCAATAACCAGACCAGCTGCAGCAATCACGGCAGCTTTAAGCCCGTACTTTTCTTCAAAAGTTTCTATATCGGGCACCATTCCGGCTCCTCTGAGTAAAATTGTGTTTGCAGGTGGTTTTTTTAATTCGATCCTTTCTACATTGGTCGGATGTTTATTCAGCACATCATTTGCCTGTCTTACAAAATCATTTAATATTTTTGCTGTTTTTTTAGCTTCTGATTTTAACGGA
>DAOWMC010000039.1 GCA_030643285.1 Methanobacteriota archaeon
TACTTCAGGATATTCCTTCTTAAATGTACTGTAGCATCCTGCACATGAAGTCACAACGGTCTTAACACCTGACTTTTTGAACATCTCCACGTTCTCCAGTGCATAAGCCTTGAACTGGTCACGGTCACCCACCCTGAGTGAGGGTCCTGCACAGCATTTCTCGTTCTTGCCAAGGATTCCCCAGCTTACGCCTGCCTTGTTGAACACTTCTGCGGCTGTTGTCATCATCCCTTTGAGATTCGGATCATATGTGGCTGTACACCCTGCAAAGTAAAGGACATCTGCTTTTTCTTTGTTGAGGTCCTTTGCACCGAGGCCTTTTGCCCATCGTTCTCTGTCTGCTCTTGTTCCGCCCCATGCATTATCTGTGTTTGCAATGTTTTTCAGGATTGCGTTATGTGCCTCCATTGGTCCCCAGCCTCGTTCCATCATGTCTGCTCTGAGGTCCTGCCAGATGTTTACGAATGTTTTACCCATCTTTTTGACCTTTGAACCGGGTGCTGAGTACATCTCACAGTGATATGAACAGTAACCACACATTGTACATGAATATATGATCTGTTGTAGCCTTGGGCTGTTCTCGGTTATCTCGCCCTCACACAATGCACGTACTATTTCCAAGGCCCCACAGGCAAAGAATGACTCAAATTTGAACATGTTTCCCTTTGGACAAATTGGAAGATTCTCGTCACCTGTCATGTGAATATCTGACGATGTACATACCCTGCAATGAACACAACTCAACGCTACATTATACCAATCTTGTAAATCCGTCATTTTTCATTCCTCCTAAAATATGAATTTCCCTGGATTCATTATATGGTCCGGATCAATCAGCTGTTTGATTCTCTTCATGAATTCACCTGTTGTACCCCATCTTTCCAATGTGAGGTCCATCGTCTCGGCGTATGGTCTGAACCAGCCGTATATACCAAGATCAAGAAGTTTATAAACAACATCTTCGGAATACTCGAGTATTCTCTCTCTTTCTTCATCTATCGTCGGATCTACAGTCAGGACTTCTCCTTCAAAGTATGTCTGCTGTCCATTCCATGGTGCCTGTGGAATTGCAAGGCAGCTTGAATCGAGTCTTGCATTAAAACCATGTTCCTCTGCAGTGTTGTAGAATAAATCCGCATATTCAACTGTCATGTTTAGCGGTCCGTAAAATGCGAAGCAATGGTAGTATCCTCGCTCTAACATACCAACGGTAATCCTTCCCCCAGTTGTTAGTTCGCTTAATCCGCCTGCGCTCATTGCAGCGAATTTTGTTCCTCCTTCAACTTCTTTACAGACATCCTCTGCAATTTTCTTGTTAATTTTCATTCGCTCTTTAACTGTATCACCTATCGCAGTCATTACAAGAACCCTTGGAAGCAGCTTTTCAACCTGTTCCCTCATCTTGAGATCTGCTATGGGAGCAAGAAATGTTCTCATAAGGTTATCATCAATTATATCGACTTCTAAGGCAACCCTTGCGTCCATGAGTTTCTGGCCCACTTCGACTGCCGGTCCCCACTCCTCAAATCCATAGGCAACCATTGCATTGAATTTCTCAAGTGGATAAAGCTTAACAGTCATCTCGGTTGCCACACCAAATGCCCCTGGTTGACCCGTGAATAAACCTGTAAGGTCCGGTCCTCCTGCTCTTGCATGTGGTCCCGGGGATCCTATCAGACCGCTTGAACCTGTTTTGATGATCTCTCCTGATGGTAGTATGATTTCCATGCTCAGCACGTGGAGATTACCATCACTTGAGGATGTGTGATACAGACCTATAAGCATGTAATTTGCAAATATGGAAGCTGTATCTGGTGCGCTTGTAACAGCAGGTCTAACGCCAAGCTTTCTACAGGCTGCAGAGAACTGTGCAGAGCTGACCCCTGGCTGAATTGTCGCTGTCATCATCTCAAGGTTTATATCCAGAATTTTGTTCATATCCCTCATGTCAAGGATAATTCCACCTTGAGACGGGATACAGAGTCCTCTTACATTAATACCGGATGCAAGAGCAATCAACGGTGTCTTCGTTCTGCTTGCCAGACGAACAATCTCCCTAACCTGTTTCTTGTTGTATGCCTTTACAACATAATCAGGCAGATGGGGATTGACAAATGGCCAGTTTTGGTCTTTTTCATATGCAACCAGATCCGGAAGCTTGCAGGTAGCATTTGAAGGACCAACTATCTGTTCTAATGTTCTAAGAATAACATCTTCGCCACTAACTATATTTTCTGCCATGTTTCCTCCTTATTTTTAATGAGTTATCTTCTATTTTGCCTTATATAAAAACTTTTCTTAATGGGCATCCTTGTTACCCGGGAACTGATTCGGATATACCACATAACATATACTCACAAATTAGATCCGGGTAAATAGAATCTAATGTTTTACAAAAAGTTGCTCCATTAGATGCCTTTATGGTACATCGAAACAATTTCGCATCATGCTATTAAGCTACACCAGAAATAAACACACAACCGTCAAGGATATAAACCGTGAGGAGGTGTTGGTTAGTTCAGTCGTTGAAGACACATTCTTTTCAGCGGAAGTGGAGATGGTGATAAAAAAGGCAGGGTTAAAGATTATCTCTGTTGATGGGAAGATACGTAGATCATTCAACGAAGAGTGTCAAGCGGCGGTTCCATTATTGCAAAAGATAGTCGGTCTGCATATAGGTTCGGGAATAATAAAAACGGTGATGGACCTGATTGGTGGGGCAAATGGGTGTCAAAGGTTGACAGATCTGGTTTTGGAGTGCTGCGATAATGTAATTCTTAGATTCACAGTTGATCAGCTCGGAATAGTTCTCTCAAGGATTGACCGGGTACCCTATACTAACAATAAAGCATTTTTGAAGGTAAATCCAAGGCTCAAAAATAGCTGCATCATATTTGCAGAGGATTGAAAGGGAGTGATTTTAGATGAGCGACGAGATGTTAACGTTTAGCAGAAGTAAAGTTATTGGCGTTGAAAGACGTGATAAAAACACATTTTTAGCGCATGGGGCCCTTGATGACAATATCTATTCGATGGAGATAAACATAGAGGTAAAGCTTCCCAACTTTGAAATCACATCAATTGAAGGGATAATGAAGCGGGTTTCAACAGAAGGGTGCGAAAAGGCAATTCCAAAGTTGCAGGAGGCAGTTGGAATGAAAATAAAAGAAGATGAATTCACCCGGAAGGTAAAAAGGATAATTGGAAGGGGAGGTTGCACGCACTTTGCAAATTTAATATTGGAATGCTGCGATTCGATAGTCCAAACCGCAATTTATGGTGATTGGAAAAAACTTAAGGAAAAAATGAGTAAAGATGAATTCTTAAAAGAGAGAATGGATAGTATCTCACTTCTTAAAAATAGCTGTATGGTATATTCGGAAAAATGATAATCGATTTACATGTTCACACAAAGGTACTTTCGCCCTGTAGTGACTTAGACCCAAAAGAAGCAATAGAGGAAGCTAAAAAAAATGGCCTTGATGGGATATGTTTTACGGAGCATAACAGGGTATGGAACGATGGTGATATTGAGAAACTCCGGGCAGAACATGACTTTCCTGTTCTCAGAGGAATGGAGGTAGACACCACTGGTGGACATGTTCTGGTCTTTGGGCTTTATAAGACCCTTGAAGGTGTGATTTCCCCGAAGGAGTTGAAAAGGGAGGTGGATAAAGCTGAAGCGGTAATGATTGCAGCTCACCCTTTTCGTGGTTTTTTACTGTTTGGTTTTTCAAATCTTTCACTTGACGTGGAAGAAGCTTGTGAGCGGGATATTTTTAAACTGGTGGACGCAATTGAAGTATATAACGGAAAGCTCACAGAAAGAGAGAATAAATTTGCAAAGAAGGTCTGTAAAAAGTTGAATCTTTCGGGTACAGGGGGAAGTGATGCCCACTCCATTGCGTGCGTTGGTAAATGCGTCACAATCTTTGAAGAGGATATCCGTGACGAGCGGGATCTGATAAAACAACTTAAAGAAGGTAAATTCAAAGGAGGATATTTTCACAAATGATAAATGTCGGACTTACAGGGGGGATTGCAACTGGAAAAAGCCTTGTGGCAAACTTTTTTAAAGAGCTTGGGGCATACATAATAGATTACGATGTTGTCAGCCATGAGGTTATTTTACCACAAAAAAGCGCATGGAAGCGAATTGTTGATCGATTCGGAGAAGATATTCTGAACGATGATTTGACGATCAACAGGGAAAAACTTGGTAAGATCGTATTTGATGATTCAAAAAAGAGGAAGAAACTTGAAGAGATAATTCATCCTGAAATTTTTATTGAAGTGGGGGGGAGGATAAACAAAATAAAAAAGATTGACTCCAACGCTGTAATAATTCAGGATATTCCACTTTTATTTGAGGTAAACTTAGATAGGACCGTTGATAAGATAATTGTTGTTTTTACAAGTAAGGACCGGCAGATAGAACGACTGATAAAAAGAGATGATTTTGACAAAGATCATGCGACAAAGAGAATAGCATCTCAAATGCCATTAGATGAAAAGATTAAACTCGCAGATTTTTCCATATCAAATGATGGCCCAATAGAAGAGACAAAAAGACAGGTAAAAGAGATCTTTAAGCTGCTTAAAGCGGGTGAAAATTTATAAGTACCCTGTTGCTGCCTACTCCAACATACGCCTTAGAAGTTTCATATCCTTTAAAATAATTACGCTTTTTTGAAAAATAGTATATGGCCAAAACCTTTATTCTTATGCCACCCTTTATGTTAAAGATTGGTATCAGAATTTGATGAAAGGTTATATTTATGGGATTATTAAAAAACGTAGTTATCTGGTTTTTGGTTATAGTCATGCTGGCAGTTATCGCAAATACTGTTTTTAGTTTCATGGGTAATATGTATGATTATAATGAACCTGTTGAGGTAAACCTCACGTTAACAGCACCGGAGGTTTTCACATATCAGCCCCATAAGTTTGAACCTAAACCGATTCCAAGTGGCAGATCCGGACCCGGTTACAGCTTTTATATGGAAAGCTTAAAATCTGAATTTTACGAGTATTACGGCGGTATAATGAAGATCTGGTTTGAGAATGAGGGAGATCATACTCTCTTTATATATGAGTATGGAATAAAGCCGGATTGGGTGTCAAAAGATAAATGGGTACCGTCATATACCGGGATAACGGTGAAGCCCGGTGAGAAAAAATTATTGGGCTTAAAAAATTTCGAAGCAAAAACGGTTAAAGTAAACGATGGTGTTATGACCTGCTCTGTTGAGTATAGTATCTCTTTTATGGCAAAAAGAGATGATGGAAAATGGTATGACTATGGAACCGTTCTTACGGATCCCATGATTGTAGAGGTCAAACCTGCTATAAAGGACACACAAAAAGAATATGTGTCAAATCCAAAATTTTTATTTGAGGAGTTAAACCGACTCGTTGATAAAAACGACAAAGGAGTAATAGAAATTTCTAAAAAAATCTCGGATAGGTATCCGGGAAAATACAATATATACCAGGTCTGCGCGCTCTTTGATTATGTCTCGGAAAGTATAAAGTATGTACCTGATCCAGACGATACTGAAATTTGGCAGACGCCAAATGAGACATTAAGATTGGGTACGGGGGATTGTGAAGATTATGCTATTTTGATGGCATCATTGATAGGGGCCTCGGGTGGTAATTCAAGAATCTATCTTACGGATGATCATGCATTTGCGGCGGTTTACGTTGGCAACGATACAGTTGAGATAGATAAAGCAATAAGAACATATTATAACACCCCTGCCACGATATACTTCATATCGGATGGATACGGGGAATGGCTTATATTGGATACGGTGAGTGGTTTTTATACGGGGAACTTGCCGGTAGGTGCAAAACCTTCAAAGATGGATTGGGATTTTGAGAATTCAACCAAAATTACGGCTATTGATCTGATCGAGTCATAACCTTATATTGACATGTCTTTGTTAAGTAATCTCTCGTAAGTCTCATCAACGAGATCATCTATTGTTACATCAAGCCCCTTTACAACTAAAATAGCCAACACATCTTCGTTAATGATATCCCCAAATTCGTTTCTTTTTTTGTTCAGAAGATCTATGAATTCTTCTTTAGAAATTGTTTTTTCAACCCGCTCTAAAATTTTATCAAGAACCGGTTTTTTAACCGATTCCACGGATTTGAATACGGTAACATCCGGTTTGAAGTCAGTTGTTTTTTTTACATTTTTTATGTCAAAGACCGGTTTTAAGAACCCTCCGCTAACTGTAATCAATCCGGATTCTACGGCATTTTTAAATACAATCTTTGCATCGCTTGGACTGAACCATTCGAGGTCCAAAGATAATGTGAATGTAAATTCATCAACTGTTAATTCATCTTTTCCCAACTTCTTAAATGGCTGGGCAACTGTAAACAATTTAACTTCCTTAATATCCATGATTTCTACCTGTGATCGCGTGTTTGTAGTTTGATCCGTACTTATTTATCGTAAAGATGTTTATCGCATCAATTGTTATTAAGCCCATTGAATTTACCTGATCTGCCTAAGGCACTTCATTCAACCGTAAACCGGTGACACTTGAAATGTTATTTTCCTGCATCACAACACCAATTGTACTTTCTGCTGCTTCTATCATTGGCTTTCTAAGCGATACGACGATAAATTGAGCATTATCTGAGAGTTTCTTTATCATCTTTGCAACCCGCTCCACATTTACACCATCCAAGAACATGTCTATCTCATCGAGCGCGTAGAACGGAGCAGGCTTGAATCTTTGAAGTGCAAACAAAAATGATAGGGCAGTCAGACTCTTTTCACCACCGGACATCGCTTCTAACCGCATTATGTTTTTGCCTGCAGGTTGTGCCTTGATTGAGAGGCCACCTGCAAACGGGTCATCATATTTATAAAGTACAAGTTCACCGAATCCATCGGACAGTTCTCTAAATATATTTTTGAAGTTGGAGTTTATTATATCAAACGCCTCCATGAACGTCTCTTTCTTCAAATCCTCATATTTTTTAATTCTTGAGATGATTTCCTTGCGTTCATTCCACAATGTATCTTTCCGGGTCCTTATATCGTTTTGTCGCTCTAAAACCACATCGTATTCTTCTATGGCTCGCATATTCACGGGGCCAAATCTTCCCATTTCCCTTTCAATTGAATATATTTCTTTTCTTATATTTTTGGGTGAATTTTTGGGTGAATCCAAGTCAATGGCAGAGTCGATATCAATCTCGGTGCCAACTGTATCCAAATCATATATTTTTTCTTGTTCCTGTTTTTGAGATTCTACTTCTACTTTTCCCTCTTTTGGAACAATCTCTGTTTTTAGCTCCTCTAAATCAGAGGCAGTCTTTTTTCCTGTAATTTCCAGTGCAGAGATCAGATCATCCAATCTTCTATACTGTCCGGCATCTTCTGCCTTTTTTCGCTCTAAAATGGAGATTTCGTTTATTTTTTCATCTCTTTTTTTTCTAAACTCTGAAAGTTTGTCACTGAACTTTTTTTCAAGTTCCCTTTTGGATTCCAGTTCAGTTGTAAAATCCAGTTTTTCCTTACTTTTATCATCTATCTTGGCTCTTAACGCCGCTTTTTTATCTTCAAGGTCCAGTGTTTTGTTTTTTATCTCGTCCATCCCTTTTATAAGGTAAGTCCGCTCTAATGATAATTCTTTGATCGATGAAACAGAATCTCTAACATCTGACTCAATTTTTTGGATATTAACAACAATTTCATTTGCCTCCTGGCTCAATTTCCGGACTTCTGAATCCTGTAATGTCTTTTCATACCGTTCAATATTTTCAAGATATTCCAAAATTTTGGCGTCGTGTTTTTTTATTTTTTCATCCAAATCATGTATCTCTTTGGATAAACTCCCCTCACCAGTCTTTATATCCATAAGTTTTGTTTCAAGAAGATCTATATCGTCTCCCAATCGTTTTATTCGCTCGTCTACTGATTGTAAATCCAGTTTATTCTTATTCAGCTCCCCTTCGATTTTAAAAGAGTCTTTTTTTTGTGTGTTTATATGGTCATCGACCGTATTGGA
>DAOWMC010000027.1 GCA_030643285.1 Methanobacteriota archaeon
GAAAACACAATTCTCAATTTCATCTCTAAATATGGCAGTTTTTCCTATGAGTTCAGCACTATTTGTGTTATTGAATAAAATGTCCCCCCTGTGAAGGTTGTACTTGTCAAGATTTGTTTTTTCTTTAGGAACTTTTAAAGTTTTATTCAACACTATTCTGCCATTCACCCCGATATTGTTCATTCTTAATTGAACATATCCTTGCTCATCTCTTGCACCACAGGCAAACCCCGGTTGAAAGTCGTTTACAACATTATCTATCTTAACCCACACCCACCCCCCGGCAGTGGCCTCAATTTAGTTATTTTAAACTCATCGGGAAGATTGCTCATTTTCAAGTCCCCAACATTCATCGATATAGCGAAAAGATTGTGGCGGAACCCAGTCAGGAATGATAATTTTTGGATCAATAGGCTCTTTAAATACCGCTGTTTCTCCAATTACAATGGCAAAACCTTTTTCCTTTGATATAAAGTAGTTAAAGAACTCCTCCTCTGTGGTCCCTGCGAATTCTTTGAATTCTTTCCATAGATTCTTCGGATGATCTTCTATGATAGTCTCTATCATAAAACTCCCAACAATCTTTTTTACCGGAGATGTAGAATACATATACACCATTTCCACATCTTCTCTATGTCTGAAAATCGATCTCCTAAACTCGTATCTTTTGTTACCCTTTATGATTTCTTCAACGTACTTAGGTTTAATCGAGAGTAAAACGTTCATCAATCCCACCTCTGCTTTTTACAAGGAGATATTTTTCATGAGATATTTTGGTTATGGACTGTGGGGCCCCAGTTAAGACGTGTGCCTCCTTTAAATCTGCAAGTTTTAGTGGATTTGCCAGGTGGAGATGCCACGTAAATAAAAGTATCATTGTTGGCTTTTTTACAATCTCTTCTATCTCCTTAAGAGAGTACACCGTTCGTTTTCCAATACGCCTCATAAATTCAGTCCTCTCCTTTAGACCTGTATATACAGATTCAACTATTCCCAGAGAAGTCAACTCTTGTGTATCCCTTGATCGATAAAATAACAAGATGTCCCCTGACGAAATCTTTGTTGTTCTGGAATGACTGAGATACGCCTTCTTTATAGTATTACCTTCAATTATAAATTCGCCAGTATGTTCGGGTAATGTGGTCTGCCTTCCCGTGTAGTCAATAAATAGTCTATCATGGTATTTGGGACGTATGGGGACTACGAATTTATTTATCTTTATTCCATCATAGAAGTTAGGATAGAACTTCTTTGAGATTTCAATAGGTGGCAAAGACTTTATCATTTTCACATCTGGCAAAAGTTTTTTAACAAAGACATCTTCTCCCCTTCTGTTCATTGCTACCTTGATAAAACCATATTCGGTTATTAAATCAAGTAAATAATCATTAGGTTGGGTGAAATGAGTTAAATATATCTCAGCAAGATCATTTTTGATAGAATACTCGATTGATAGCTTTACAAAAAGCTCTCCAATCTTATATCCCATGTGTGTAACTTTTAGAGTCGATATTTTGAGCCTCTTTTTTGCAGGGAAAGGTGGATCAGAATCGATGGGTTCATCCTCAACCTTATAAATCAATAAAGCTCCTATCATATTATCTTCTCTAAAGTGAACCCAGCACCTCCTACCTTCACGTGAGATTTTTTTAAACCATGTTTCAAACTCACTATATTCCTCTTTCAGGGAATCAAAGAAAGGGTCGTTCATATTCAGGTTGTGCACAAGTTCTTCCTTTAATGCCGGAGGACGTCCCACCTTCGCATCACGAAAGCCCTTTTCAAATATGTCCAGTGCATCCTCTAAAGATAGAACCCTATCCTTTATTCCTAATCGGACTGCTTTATTATGAATACCTTTATCCTCTGTAATCAGAAAATCGACTGCATCTCTAAAAACCGAGTACAATATAACATTATCAACGTATTCATTGAGTTTCGAAGAGTCTCCGACAACATCCAGAAAATTATTGTCACTATTTGGGTTGGGCGGTGATTCCAATAATGGATAAGTGCGAATTTTAGATAACATGACCTTTTTCCTATTCTCATCAAGATCTCTTTTTATTTCTTCAACTGAGTTGGGATGGAGAAGTATTTCTACTTTTAAGGTATTCAGTATCCTTAATGTGCTTTGTAGAGTGCTTGAGAGCACATGATCATCTTCTCTGTAGATGAATATGTTTGTATCTATCAAAATACGCATTTTACCACACCCCCCCTCTGGCAATTCATACTCCCCCCACCATCTTTTTTGGTGGTTATCTTGGCCATCATTGCCCCGCCTCTCTTATACTTGTGTGCAGAACTAAATCATTTACTACATCGCTTATGCTTTCTAACTTAGTCAATAACTTGGTCAGTGACTTAGTCACTTTTTCTTTTTTTAATATTTCATATACCATACCACAATGATTTATATCGCTTTTCAATGGTCTTTTAAAGATGCCCCCGAAAAATTCCATCACTTGCCACCGTAACTGTTCCCGTTACTCTCAAGGATCTGTATTAACTCAGAAAGCCCGTCGACTGCTGCTTCAAGATGAGTGATTGCCTCTTCTGCCAGTTCGTTTGGTTCCGGAAGATCGTCAGCGTCTTCGAGTGATTCATCTTTTACCCAGAATATATCAAGATTGTAATCCCTCTCTCGTATCTCGTCAAATGTGAATCTTCTAAATCGCTCGGTCTTCTCTGCCATCTCTTCTCGCTTTTTATGTGCCTCAGGAGTTGAAGCGTTTGGGTCAGGGCCATAGCATTCCTCAAACTCTATGAAATGTTCAGGAGTGAGCGGGCGCTCTTTTTTTGTGATGCCAGGAATATTCGTCCTGCAGTCATAGATCCAGACATTTTTTGTTTTGACTCCTTTTCTGAAGAATGCGACATTTGCTTTCACGCCAGGTGAATACGGCGTAAACGTTCCCTTGGGCAGTCTTAAGATTGTATGAATATCACAGTCTTCCATAAGTATTTTGAAGACCTCACCTGCCTGATCACTGAAAAGACAATTGTCGGGAAGAACAATAGCTGCCATTCCCCCTGGTTTTAGTATCGTCACAAGATGTTGAACAAAGTTTAACTGTTTATTTGATGTCGATATCGTGAAATCATCCCTAACAGGCGCTTGATTAGCCCCTTTTGTCCCAAAAGGTGGGTTTGTCAAAACTACGTCATAGCGTTTACCGGAGCCGGGTTCATATATCGAATCCCCAAGATAGATATTTGCTTCAAGACCGTGCAGGTAAAGATTCATTAAACACAAACGGCGGGGGCGAGGAACAAGTTCCGTACCATAATAGGTGCTATTCCTAATCCTTTTTGCATCTTCCCGTTTTAATGCTTCTCCGGTCTCTTTCATAAGCCATTCATACGAGCACATCAAAAACCCACCAGTACCAGCGGCAGGATCACAGATTGAAAACTCCTTATGTGCTAAAGGGTCCGGTTTCATACATCTGACAATAGACTGGATAAGTATTCGTGGCGTAAAATACTGTCCGGCACCTTTCTTTCCTTCACTTGCCGCTTTCTCCAGCAATCCTTCATAGGCTTCTGCCTTCACATCAACATTAAGACTTGTCCACTCTACCTCATCAATGAGGTTTATCAGTCTCTTGAGATTGACCGGATTTGTAAATCTGGAGATCGCACCGCTAAAAATGTCCCCCAAAATTCCTTCTTCTTTTCCCAGTCTTCTCAGAAGGTCAACATAGTAATCAGTAAGTTCTGTTCCTGCCTTTTCCATCAGCATGTTCCAATTAAAATCTTTTGGAAGCGAAATTCCCCTCTCATCTGCCATCTTCAAAAATAGGAGATACGTTATCTGCTCGATATAATCTCCATAGTCAATTCCATCATGGCGGAGTACATGGCAAAAACCCCAGAGCTTTTGCACTACATCTATCATGTCGTTACCGCCCAGTTAAACTCCATCAGGATCGATTCGAGATTGCCTTCAAACACCTTATTTGCAGCCATCCACCCACCATCTCTTTGAAATATCGGAATTATATCAAAATCCTCTTTATCAATAGTCAGATTTTCTATTAGATGTGCTCTTATCTTTCCCAGCCACTTCATTTGATCATCAGTAAAAGACTTTTTTGATGTCACTTTCTCAAAAGCCATGTCAATTCGTTCTTCTGAGTTGAGAAGGGGTTCATCCTCATTTGCTGCATGTTTTATCATGGAGATGATATCGGCAAGTTCCTTGTCGTATCTTAATTTATGCACCCTTTGAAGATTCTCTTCTGAAAAATGTTCACGGGTTGACATCAGCTTTTTTCTCAATTCTGACAGGGCGTCGGTATTCCAATTAATGGGCCTTTCAAAAAGTATTTCAATTGCTTCAATATGATCGGGATTCTCTTTAACATACCTTGAAAACGCAACCAGGTAATCCTCTGGCTTCCAATAATCTCCACCCGGTTCCCTGACCAGCCATTCCGAAGACACTTCATCTTCTGTTCCATAGGCTACAACAAAACCTCTTTTTGGTCTTGGGTAGTTGACCAGTAAGTCCTGAAACTTGGGGTCCCTGAGGATTTTCATAACATTATTAAAATCATCTTCAATTCTTTTGGGCAAATCACGGGCGAAGCCCCCCATATCACCCTCAGGAATAAATCTCGCAAATTTTTCTCTTGCTTCTCCACTGAGCTCCTTTTCAATTCTTTGAAGTCGTTTCAAAAGACATCGCACATTGTACTTCCGGTCTATATTCTGGTAGATGTCATCTATGATTTCAGCATACGTTCTTGTAGATTTTGTAGGGGGTTCTACTTCAAAAACCGTAACATCTTTAAAATACTCAAAAAGGCCACCATTGAAACAATCAAAGACTGTAAAATGTGTTTTATTAATTTCATCACATAGTCTTGTGCCCCGTCCTAACATCTGCTCCCAGAGTATTCTTGACTTTACCGGCCGAAGAAAGACCAAGAATTCAAGTTTGGGTATATCTACCCCTGTTGTAAGCAGATCTCTTGTGACTGCAATACCCGGATTTGGTCTGTTACGAAACTCCCTGATTCTCTGCAACGGCTTATCAACAGTTGGACTGCCTGTAATCTTCGAGACGAATGCATCCCCCCTTCCAAAAACATCTCTACAAATATCTACGAGGGCGTCACAATGAGATGTGTGCTGAAGATCATTAGCGGCAAAGATCAAAGTCTTTGGAAAATTCCCATATTTTTCTTCGTGATCAAGTGCATATCTTGCAATTTCTTCAATTATTTTCTTGTTGCTATCCGGCGAGGTTACTTTCTTTTCGATTTCAGAGGTATCAAATTCTCTCTCATCTTCAAGCATATCCAATGATTCCAGACCCGTCACTGTATCTATCAATCCTACTGTCTCACCTTCTTTCAAAAAAACTCCATTTAACCGCACATCGGATTTTATGCGGACAGCATCCCAATTAACTAAGTAGCTCTCTCTTACCGCCCTTTCGTATTCATACCTAAACACAATATCCGTAAAATAAGCAGTTGTATGGGCTGCAGGGGTGGCTGTAAGGCCTATTTTTATTGCATCAAAGTATTCAAGAACTTCACGCCATTTACTGACTTCACTTGCTGTATAACCACGATGACATTCATCAGCAATAATTACATCAAAGGCATGAATGGGGATGTCAAGTTGAGTTGCATCACCTTCATCATCCACATCTTGATCAGTAGATTCAAAAGAACTCTGAGCTCCGAATAGATTCATACGCATTCGCTGTATAGTACACACGTATACAAAAGCATGACCTGGCTTAGGATCGGTCAGATAACTATTCGGTAAGACCTTCACATCGAATTTATCAGCTTCATCGAAATCTTCCTTCTGGAATCGCTGAGAGTACACTTCATAGATCTGATCTAACTTCAAACCCGGTTTGGCTGCAAATGTCGAAAAAGCCATTACGGCCTGTGCCGCAAGGGCCCTTCTATCCACCAGGAACAGTATCCGTTTTGCAAGACCAGACTCCATAAGTCTAAATATCTGGGAAACGATCGTATATGTTTTTCCGGTTCCCGTAGCCATGGCAAGCATCATTTTGCGTTTACCGTCGCAAATGGCGTTCTCAACTGCATAATTTGCCTCCACTTGATAGGGGCGTAAAAGAGAGTGTATATTGGGGTTATCTTCAAACCACTTGTAACATGCCTCATCATCCTTTTCTAACATCGCTCTAAGCGCTTTAGGTGTATGAAATCCAGATACTTTCATAGATCGGCTGTCGGATTTTCTTAGATCCTGAAACCAAAAAACCTCACCGTTTGTGGAATAAATGAAGGAAACTAAAAACCCATCGAAATTAAAAGGGGAGTCTTTTACTCCTATGGCGTATCTTTGCGCCTGAACAAGAACATTTTGAGGGCTTAAAGTTACCTTTTTTGCTTCAACTACAGCGATTATTTGATTATTATCTACAAGGGCATAGTCTGCAGGACCGTTTAATGTAGGATATTCTTCAATAGCATTAGATGTGTAATAATCCAAAGATTTTGAAGTATCGTATTTTGTAACTTTCCAACCCACATCCTCAAGTTTAAAATCAATGCGATTCTTTCTGGTTTGCCGTTCTACTTCACCTGGCATATCAGTAAACCTCATCAACAGTTCTAATCTCAATCTATTTTTACTTTATGTATATTTTAAAAACAAAATGGGGAATGTGGGGCCAAAGCAAAATTCTTTTATGTCACTTTGGCCTCACCAACGTTATAAAAAAATAACTTTTTATTCCGCTTCTAAAAACGGCTTGAGTTCTTCTGGTACCAAGTCCATATAATCAACTATTGCCGGAACAATCGGTGGCTGTCCGAGATCTGTAAATATCTTTTGACCCTCCTCGCTTATCACAATCTTCACAAACTCAATCGCCATATCCTCATTCTCAGCGTACGTTGGAATCGTTATACCATAAACAATAGGTTTACCAGAAACCGTATTTCCAGTTGCAAGCTCGACTTTGACCTTACCATACGTATCAGCATATGAAGCACCGCTGAGATCTATTGGAGTCGGGAGCTCTATAAAAGACAGATTGTGCTGTACAGCAACACTCCTGTATATGAAGAAGTAATCGATCTCACCTGCTTCCAGGCCATGAATCAGCTCCATCTCCATGCTTCTGACCATCACCTTATCGGTGTTTGGCGATATATCCTCAGAGGCGGGTACCTTAACAGTGTAAGTGCCATTCTCTTCTACGATAGTCATACCTGTATTATTTGAAATTAGATCTTCAAATATTGTAGAATCGTTGTAATACGATTCGGCGAGTTGACAGACCATCTGCGACCTGTATCCGCAGGGATCGTCATTTGGGTTTGAGAATCCGAACTTCACATCCTCTCTATCGAGGATTTCATACCAGTTTGTTTCATTGACCTCATCTGAATACTTGCTCTGATCAAGAAATGCGATAACCATCTGATTTTTGGCAAATTTAATACACCATTGAGCGTGCTCGGGGTACATCATCGATGGTATGAGTGTGTAGTCTGCTGATCCCACAACATCGGCTGTCTTGTTCAGTTCCGTAACTTTTCTTACGGCCTTTGCAGATCCGCTTGACTCTCTTTGAACATCAACGTTCTGGTATCGCTCTTCTATAATCCCTTCAATTTCTGCGAGTGGATTTGTCAGGCTACCGGCATGTAATACCTTCAGATTTATTTTTTCTGGTTCAATGATTTCAAGCTTGGGAGCAGCAGGCGTTGCAGTTGAAGTTGATTCAGGTGTGGACGTTGGAGCCTGTGTTGGTGCGACTGCGGGCTGATCATCTCCATCACCTATACAACCCGAAACAGATGATATTGCAACCAATAAAATTATCAGTAAAGCTATCTTTTTCATATTATTACCTTCCTTTAGTAATCATAATAACATACTATATAAATATTTTTGTAAATGTTAGTATTAATATATATTTCACAAAAAATACACAAAAGAGGTTCTTCATAACCATCTTAAACAGAAACGATCGTAGGTTGATCCATATCCTCCAGTATACTCTGTCCCTCTTCACTTATCACAAATCTAACAAATTCTTCTGCAAGCTCCGGATGAGGTGCATTCTTTGGGACTGTTATCCCGTAAAAGATCGGTTTACCTTCCCGATTTAAACCAACAGATGAAAACCTCTGAAATCCGAGTTGGACCGTGACTTTTTCATAGGTATCTTCATATTCGGGAGAGCCAAGATCTATCTCTGACGGTAGATCGGTAAATCGAAGTCCGTGCTGCTCTGCCACACTTTTGTACAAAAAGGCATAGTCGATTTCACCGTACTCTAAAAGAGAGAGCAACTGTACGCTACCTCCCCGGACAATAACTTTCTTTGTATCGGGTTCAAATATCTCGGGGACTACGATGGTATAGGTATCATTCTTTTCAATTACGGTAATAGCCGAATCGAAATTACACCCTATCAAATCCTCAAATATCATTTGATCGTCGTAGTAAAGTTCAGAAAGTTGAGTCACCATAAGTGTCCTGTATCCACAAGAATCAAGCATGGGATTTGAGAATCCGAACCGTACACCTGGTCTTTTAAGAATCTCATACCAGTTCTCAGATGTGATCTGATCTGCATATCTGCTCTCGTTGGTATAAGCGATGACCATCTCGTTTGTTGCAAAGTCATGGTAGGAATCAGCATAATCAGGATACATCATGTCAGGTATCAATGAATGATCCGCAACAGCAAGAACATCAATCTCTTCGTGTATATCCGTTACATGTCTGATCACCTGTATGCTACCATGGCCTTCCATCTGCACATCAACATC
>DAOWMC010000179.1 GCA_030643285.1 Methanobacteriota archaeon
CAGCAGCAATTGTATCGGCTGACTTTAAGGGATTAATTATCTTTGAAGTTCCTTTTGCAAGTGATGCAATCACAACTGCCCTTATCGTATGGGACTTTGAGGCAGGAATTCTAATTTTCCCCGAAAGTTTTTCTGTTTTTTTAACAATCAGCTTCATTCTAATTGATTATCATCTAAAACGTTTTAATATTTTAGGATATCATTAAAGATTGATACAAGTGAAATTATTATCAAAATTGCCATTATTGCTATTATAACAAGCAACCAGTTCACCATCGTTTTTTCGGTTAATGTGGCCTTTATTGTGGTGGCATTTGATATATTTTCAGGTGCTTTTTGCTCACCGACCCCAATTTTTAAAGGTAAATCGGAAATAGTAAAGGCATAAGCAAAAAGTGCAACCATAATACAGATTATCAAAATTGACTTTTTTTTCATCTCACTAACTTTATCACATTGATTTTATTACAGATAAAGTTAATCAAACGATATTTGGCCCTTCTATATCGATAACTTCAAGTGAGGTATCCTTAAGGGTCCGTCCGATGACAGATTTTGCGATTTGAGTGGCATGCTTTTCGTCTTTTGCATTAAAAACCTTCATTTTAAACTCAATTCCTAAAAGTGCGGTTCCTGCCACAAGTAATATCTTATCAAGTCCACCGCCACAGATCGGACAGTTTGACTTAATCACCTGAAAATCAACAAACTTAAGTTTGGGATTCAACCTTTTACCAATTTCGGAAATCGTTATATTCGTAGCATCATCAATTGATTTTACATCTTTTACCAACCATGTCCCTTCAAGTAAAACAAGATAATCGGGCATTTATCAACCCTCGTCCCGTCTAAATATTGTCGCAAGTAAGCTTTTGTGTTCTTCTTTTTGATTTTCTTCCACTATTTTTATAGATTCTCCACCATGTGAACTTTTTCTTGGCCTGACCTCAACCGCAATGGGCCTTTCAATGTCATCGCTAACAAAAAGGGCAACACCAGGCGACAATCTCTTGATTTCTTCTTCAAGTTCAGCGTTCATTCCTTCCAGGCCCTTACTCAATGCCCGAAGGTCGTTTGCATTTGTTATCTTTAGAATTATCTGTGTGTGGCACTGTGATAAAACGTTTTTATCAACCCTCGCCGGTCTTTGAGATATAACCATAAGGCCAAGACCGAATTTTCTACCCTCCGAGGCGATTGTTCTAATTATCACCGAGCTTGCTGTTTTTTTATACCCCCGCTCCGGGCAGAATTCATGGGCTTCTTCTATAACTATCATCCCTGGAGGTACTTTTCCAATTTTCCTTGCTTCCCAGATCTCATAACAAAGTTTGGAGACAATTATATCCTGTAATTCCGGGTCAACTCCCCTCATATCAATTATTGATGCTCCACCCTTACACAGGAGTTCTTCGATTTCTGTGGGACATTCGGACAGGACCCCGGTTGCTTCAAGTGACTCTAAAGAGTCTATGACATTCCATTTTGAATTGCTGCTATCATGGCCAACCTCCTCGATAACATCAGCGATTGTGTAAAATTCCTTTTGAGGTGCCACTTTTTTGATCGATCTATACAAAACATCACGCTGAGAGTTATTAAGTGTCGGTATGAGCTGTGCTAACATTTTTGCGCTCGGATTAACGCCGTCAATTCTGAAAACTTCATCTGCAACCTCATTTAAGGATAAATTGGATGGTGTATAGGTGATGCAATTATCATAGCTTCTTGGCAGTATACCGTATTTATTCATCCTGAGATTATCCTCTCTGTTTCTATTCACCTGTTTCAAGGATGAGTACTCTCCATGCGGATCAATTATCAAAAGCGGGACACCACGTTCTAACAATTCCTCTATAATGACACCCGAAGTGTAAGATTTACCACTCCCCGTCTTTGCCAGTATACTGCAGTGATGCTGCACAAGTTTATTAACATCTATTTTAACGGGCACATCGGTCCCTTCCAAAAGCCCTATGTAAGCCTCACCTGATGCCAGACCAAGCGTCTTTCTTACAAGGGGGGAGTCCGCCAGGTAAACCTTACTTCCAGGAGAAAATGGCATTTTTGGTATTATTAGCTGACCACGATTGTCTTTTGATCCTATAACAGTAGATTTTGCAATTTTTTTCTCCCCTGTATTTCCCAGTCTCTTTGCAGAGGCCAATTGCGAGGTCGCATCAAGGGAGAAGGAATCATTTGATATCGTAATGGATGCAATCTGGGCTAAAACCCAATCTGAGTCCTGCATGACCTTGACATAATCTCCTTTTTTGGTATAGGTATCCGAAACCAGAAATTTAAATTCAAACGGACTTGTCACGCCAAATATTACACCTATTAACTCTCTTGACATCTTTGCCCCTCAATATCCTATTCAACTTTCTAAGATATGAAAGTTTTTAGATGACCTTATATTTTAATCAAAAAAAAGCCTATCTCCCACTTTAAGAGAATACCTTTCAATCGTCTTGAAAGGAAGTTCGATTAGATAGCTTACAGTTTCCTTACCGGTCTTAAAACCAAAAAACGGTTGAAGCTGCCCAAGGTCCACAATTGTTTTTTTGGCATCTAAAAATAAAAAATCGATCGGATAAAATACAAATAGCATATGGATGCTAATTTTTGCCGGTTTTTTAAGTTTGAATAAAAGGGCATGATCTTTTAGTTTCTTTCTAAACATCAATCCCCTCGTTTGACTAAAAAAAGAGTCAAGATACTCAACATTTTTAAAAATTAAAGTATCGCTTTTTTTTAGCATTGCACCTCATATCTAAACCACCCCGCTTCCGCCACCTATCATATCTCCCATTCCCTTCACCGTAAAAACAGAAGTTAATGCACCTACCCAGTACATCCCAACTATATGTATCGGAGCAGTGAATGGGGACCCACCATCTATAACCCTTATCAAGAAAGAAGAGATTATTGCGTGCCCTATCAGAATTGTTATCAAAAGAAGGTTTACAGCTAAAACGTTAAAGTCTCCGGTCAAAAGCCCACCAATAGCACCTTCTGGGAGATCCACTTCACCTAATGTTTCCTTCATTTTTTCAACAACGGCCAATGAAAGATAAAGCGTGGCTGAAACACCACCTGTCAATCCATACAACGTACCGGTAATCCCTGCCCCGGCATCATAGCGCAGTTTCCTAAGGGATACTATGTGAATAAAGTTATCGCTTATTATGTTTCCTATTAAATCTGGCTTACCACCAACATCAACAGATTCGATAAACATCTCGTTACACCGCTGGATAAGATTGCTACCTGTCTCCAGGGAAAAATGATTCCAGGATTTCATTTTATCTATTCCGGTTGATAGGCGAGTATAAAGGTTTCTTATTGCCTGTGTTAACGCCCCAAAATCATGCAACCTCAGCTCTTTTAATGCGTATTCCACGATCCCGCCCCTTGATGATGCGGAAGCTCCAAGCGATCGTATAAATGAAGGATAATTATCATCTCCTCTCTTAATATTTTTCTCCTGCCGTCCAAATACCATTCCCGGAAAAGCTAATGGGGCTATCGTCACAGCCAGTATCATCTGTGGTTGGAGTCGATCAGAAAATAAA
>DAOWMC010000053.1 GCA_030643285.1 Methanobacteriota archaeon
GGGGGCGGGAATATCCTGCGTCATATCCAATAGCTTTGCAAGGATCTATTTTAGAAATTCGATTAACATAGGGCTACCGGCCATCGAATGCGATGTTGATGCGGATGATGGTGATATAGTTCAGGTTGATTTTGAGGATGGTGTGATCAAAAACCTGACAAAGGATAAGACATACAAATTTAATCCATTGCCAGCGTTTTTACAGAAAATCTTTGATCTTGGTGGGCTGGTGAACTATGTGAAGGGACAGATAGCCGAGTGAGTGATAGATCCTTAGTAAATCAGTAGCTTGGGACCAATCCGCATCATGCCGGGAACAGAATGATTATTTTCCACTCTTTTTCACCGTATGGTGATTATGCCACTCCTTTGTCCTACTGAGCCTTTCATGTGTGTGCTCATGGATATGAAGGTGTATGTGCCCACCCTCTGATTCTATGGCCTGTGTCAGGTGGCTTATCGCCTCTTCTATCGATAGCGGTAGGTTCTCATAGTCATAGCCAAAACACCTCAGTACTTCAAAGAGTCGCACAACTTCGGGTACATCCAGGTTAATCTTACGCAACAGATCCAGATCCTCAAATACCTCTCTTGTGGTCCCCTGTGCGACTATTGTTTTATCAAGTACGTACACCCTGCCTGCGATATCAGGAACCGCATTCAGGTCATGTGTTGCAGTTATTATTGTTTTTCCATCATCATTTAGCTCTTTTATCGTATTTATCAGCTCTGATCTACTTTTTGGATCCAGATTAGATGTTGGTTCATCTAATACCAGTATATCTGGTTCCATAGATAATACGGTGGCAAAGGAGGCCCGTTTCTTCTCACCAAAGCTGAGGTGATGTGGAGACCTATCTTCATAACCGGATAACCCCACCTTTTCCAGGGCAACCTTAACCCTCCTTTCCACTTCATCCTTACCTAGACCAAGGTTTATCGGCCCAAATGCCACATCATCAAAAACAGTTGGCATGAAAAGTTGATCATCTGGGTCCTGAAAGACTATACCAACCTTTCTTCTTATCTCATGTATGTTCCTGTCATGTATCTCATTTCCAAATATCTTAACTGCCCCATCTCCCTCTTTCAAGACCCCGTTCAGATGTAGCAGAAACGTTGATTTTCCCGCCCCGTTTGGCCCTATAAGTGCAACAGATTCCCCTTCAAAGATATCCATGGATACATCCTTTAACGCCAGTGTTCCGTCCGGGTATTTATAGTTCAAATCGCTCACACTTATTGCTTTTCTCATTCAAATCATTTCCATAAAATAGATAAAATGAAGTAGATGAAGTCCGATTGCCATTCCCATAACAATAAACATCTTCACCCAATCATTACGCATCATCTCGAATTTATCAAATGTTTTCAGGTTCCCCGTGTATCCTCTGGAGCACATGGCGTTATAAACACGCTCGGATCTCTCATAGCTTTTAACAAATAACATTCCTATTGCCTTGCCCAATGTACGTATCGTATGCATATTTGTCCTTCTTCTAAATCCTCTTGAGTCAAGCGACCTTGATATGTCTGAAAACTCATCGATGAAGACAAATATATATCTGTATGTAAAAATTATCATTTGGACAATCTTATTTGGAATTTTAAGCCTCTCAAGAGCTTTGGCCGTGGAATTAAATCTCATTGTACCGATCATTGGAAATATTAGTATAACTGCAGAAATTGCCTTAATCAAGATCAGGAAAGCGTACTCAAATCCTTCGGGGTTTACCGTAATATCCCCTTCCAAAACCGCAAATGGCATTATTAAAAAGAAGGGGAGTATAAACAAAACAACCCACCTCAAATGCCACATTACAAACTTGAGTGGTATTTTTGAGATTAAAAGAAGAATAACTGCAAATATAAGACCTAAAGCCGCTAATTCCAGATCATAAAGCAGAACAACCGAAAATATAAGTGTAAGAATAGATACGATCTTTGCACGAGGGTCCCATTGATGAATCGGGGACATCAAATGGTGATACTCGTCGATTTCTATGTATTCCATCACCTGTTCCCCTGGTTTTTTTGAGCTTTTAAGCCTTTATACCAGATTGCAAATCCTGCAAGGCCTGCTATATACCCCAGACCCGATAGTGCCATCGAGTATGTTGACATCTCATTTCCACCCTCTGCACTCTCCGAATCTATCGCTTTTATGTTTATAATCTCTTCTGACCGGTGACCTGGCATGTGAACGGAATCCACCACCACTTTATATTCATACACACCCACTTTTGGGGAGAATGTAAACTTTCCAGCACCATCTGTAATCCCTTCAGTGTACAGCTCTTCCACATTTTCTGTGATCGTGTATACGCTTACGTTTGCATCTCTGCACGCATACCCACCTCCAAAATAAGCCTCTATTTCCACCTCACCTATCCTGTGAACTATAACAAGCCTGTGAGCGCTTGCAACCCCAACTGAAAGAAAAATAACAATAATTAAAAAAATAACAGACAAACGCTTCATCTTTTAACCCCCTTATATCCTTCAAGTATCTCGGGCTTAACCTTTACAAAGAATGCAGCGATTGTACCGGTAGCTATCGCTTCGATTATGATTATAGGAATGTGCGCTGATGCGATTATGATGGCTATGTTTTCAAACACCTCCCCTGTTGTGACAAGTTCAATTGAGAGGAAAAGTACAGAGATTGTAACTGCAACTCCACCTGCAATTGCCCCGAATATTCCAGCCCTTTTATGTATGTCTTTTCTGGTTCCAAGTCTGAAAATCGCATAGGCGATAAGTGCAGGAACACCGGTATTAACCGTGTTGATCCCTATCGTCGTTATCCCTCCATGCTGAAACAAAAAAGACTGAAGAACTATGGCAATAAAGATGCAGGGGTAAGCAAATACACCAAGTGTCACGCCTGCCAGCCCGTTCAATAAAAAATGTGCGCTTGTCGGTCCGACAGGGATATGTATAAGCGAGGCGACAAATATAGCAGCAGTGATGACCGATAGCCTTGGAATGTCTTCTGTTTTCATTTTTCTTAAGGTGAAGGCCAGTATCACGATCGTAATAACGTATCCGGAGATCCAGATCCCCGGAGATAGAATACCATCCGATATATGTACCATTTCACCTGATTTTTTTTGTTACGATTACCATAATCGCAATTATGAGTGTAATAATTGTAATTCCGATCGTCGAGTACTCCAATGTGGTTGAGGGTAATGTCTTTTCTTCCACTTTTGATTCGCCTGTCGGAAAAGATTCAAGCACAGGAACGATTATTACACCTCTTTCTTCAGTATCTCCACCCTCTTTATAGGCACCCACAAACCATATTCCAGGTTCATCAAGTGTGTATGAGAAATCTCCATTTTTATTTGTCTTTACCACCCTTGTAAACATCATGGGCGGATCATCAAAAAACATAGATTCTGCAGCTTTCACTATTTTATCCCCATCGGACTTTGAATAATACTTCTCGACTTCAACTGTCGCATCCTGTAATGGCTCCCCCTCATACAATGCCCTGGCCGAGAATACAAACCCCTCCTCAATTCCATAGGGCCTTACATATGGAACCGTCTCCACAATTTCACCCAGCTCTGCATCCCATCCATTCCATTCTTCCTCCCCGCAGTGGATGATTGTCTTTGTGTGGTCCAAAAGTTTGTGGTCGGGGACATTTAATTTAGCATGTAAAATATAGTCCCCCCTCTTTTCAACCGTAAAAGAGACTTTATACGCCTTCACTCCTTCCACTTCTATTTCAGAAGGGTCAAGATTCGTAACGACTCCGTCTGGATCTCTAACATAGACTTCTGGAACGACGGGACAATCAAAGAGCACGTGCTCGCATGGGTGACCCCATACGATCCTGATTGTCATTGTCTCCCCTTCTTTTGCGATGTAATCCAATGCTGTCACGTCCATATCTTCTCCTGGAAACAGCATCGTAAAATGGGCAGTTGAAACCCCAATTGTTCCGAAAAAGATCAGTGATAAAACAGCCATTATACATATTTTTTGATAATTCACACTTTTCACCCGATCCGTCTGATAATTTTTATATATGTGATACTTGATATTACAAATTGTAGTATTAGTGCTGTATTAGTGCTACTTAAAATATACTTTTTAAAATTTTAAAAGTACATTTAATACTAAAGTAGCGTAGATATATTAGTATGGTTGGGGGCCAGCTTGAGAGGATAGGTGTCTCGTTGCCATCTAATTTGCTTCAGAAGTTCGATGATATACTGTCAAAGAGGGGTTATTCATCCCGTTCTGAAGGAATAAGAGATGCCATTCGAGATTATATCGCGGATTATGAATGGATAAGCGAAGTACATGGTGATAGGATCGGCATTATAACCCTCATTTACGATCACAATCAGAGGGGTGTTGGAGATTCTCTCATGGATCTTGAACATGAGTTTGTCGGATTGGTAGTTACCACACTACATGTTCATCTTGATAAAAACAACTGCCTTGAAGTTATTCTTATAAAAGGCGATGCAAGCCATATAAGGGATATAAGGGAGCGAATCACGGCACTTAAGGGCGTGAAACATGTGAAACTGACAACGGCGCCACCTGGGGAAGGGGTGTGAAAAGCGCTTTTGACCGGATAGTCCTTAGCCCTTCATCTTCAAAACCCTTGAATGGGTATGGGCTCTGGGAAACAGCTCTGAGATTCTATCATTTCCGTATTTTTTTCCTATTAATTCCCGTAGTTCGTATTCGTATTCGCTCCCCTCGATCAATCGCCCCTCCTTTTCCTCGATCTCAAAGTATCTATCCACGAGGAAATCAATCGTTTTTCTACCAAAACCGGCCAAAGGCTGAATGTACTGCACGTTGTACTTATCTTCGATGCTTCTAATCTCTCCATTACTCAAAATGGGGGTTCTGTCATCACGTCTACACCCATCTGCAAGTAGGACTGAATCGGATAATCCGGCCACCTCTTCCAGGGCACTTTTATGTATCTTTGTTATACCATCCCTGAGGGTCCCGTCTTTAATTATCTGTTCCACTGCACAATCAATTATTGACTTATCAAGGTTCAAAACCTTAAACGGAAATCCCATGCCCTCTGCAACTCTTTTTGCAATCTTCCAATTTTCAAGAATACCAAATGTACATGTCACAAGTTCCACTTCAAAAAAATTGAAAAGCATAACTGCTGCAAGAGCACTATCCTTTCCGCCACTGAACAAAACCCGTGCTTTCATCTATAAGGTAAGTTTGCCTATTGGCTTCAGATCCTTTTGATTTTAATTTCCCTCTTTTTAGGTGTTAATTGAGTGAGTATCGCTTTGAGCTGCTCATCACCCAGAATTGATTTTAATCGTCCGCTCTGTGCTAAAGATATTAGTTGAATCTCTACCTGCTCTGCAAATTCTGGTTTTGCCATTTTTAACCTGGTTAATCGTTCACGGGCTTCGGGAGTCAATATCTGCCTCATAACAGCCTGTTTCTGCGTTTCCAGTTCCCGTTTTGCTTCCTCGTCTCTGCCTGCATCTCCCTGTGCCTGCACCATCTGCTCCATTCTTCTTTTTCTCAATTCATCAAGCTCATCTTCAGCCATTTAAAGACCCCACAATTAATTTTAATGATGTAATACATATAAGGGCATATAAAGGTATAAAAATTAGTCACTTTTATAACCCATCGACGACACAATCTAAAAATCCACTAATATCTAACTTTTCCCCACAATCATCTACCATTTTATTACATTTACATGTATTAAACCAACTTAAGTATACCTCACCATCATTTATCGCCTCCCATTTCTTTTTGAGGCCCGATAGTTATTTCCCTTTTTCCAAAAAACAGTGTTCCAATCTCCTCTCCTTCTATAATCCGTTTAATAACGTTTTTTTCACCCCCATTAACTATAACCATATTGGAGCCTGCTTTCATACATATCTTTGCAGCCTCAATCTTAGTAATCATCCCGCCAACCGATAGGGCAGAACTTTCTTCACCTGCCATTGCCTCAATCTCGTCTGTTATTGCAGTTACAGTTCCAATTAATTTTACATCTTCACTTTTTTTTGGATTTTTATTGTACAGACCATCAACATCAGAGAGCATAATCAGTAAATCCGCCCCGATTCCAGAGCATACCAGAGCAGATAGCTTATCGTTATCGCCAAATGTCTCCTCGATCTCATCTGTAGCCACAACATCATTTTCATTTATTATGGGAACAGCACCTAATCTCAAAAGCTCACTTATACCATTTCTCAGATTGGCATACTTTTTCATATCTTTAAAATCATCATAGGTTAAGAGAATCTGGGCTACAACCACATTATATCTTGCAAAGGCATTGTGGTAGGCTTCCATTACCTTGCTCTGGCCGATCGCTGCACATGCCTGCCTCAATAATATATCACGGGGCCTTTTTCTTGCCCCAACTTCTTTACATCCTGCCCCAATCGCACCTGAAGTAACGATTATAAATTTTTTACCTTCTTTTTTAAGATCCGAGATCTGTCTGGCGATACTTCTGATCAACTTGTAATCTAAGTCGCCTTCGTTAGATAACGTACTTGTCCCTACCTTTACGATGACCTTCTTCGAACTTAGTTTTCTCATCTTGACCTACCTGATATGCCAGTTATATTTAAACTTTTCATCCATTCGATCATAGGGATATTTTATAAACAATTTTTTGTTATCAAAATAAAGGTTTTGGCAAGGTTGTGTCATCTCAGGCACCCTATTTTAGCACAATTGATCCGCAATTTGTTTGTGTGAAGCCCGGTCATGTCGAAGCAATAATTAAAAACCGTAAAAAGATCCACAATCATCTGGGTACAGTACATGCCGCTGCTATGTGTAATGCTGCCGAACTGGTGGGTGGAATAATGACTGATGTAACTTTACCCGATAAAAGGCGCTGGATTCCCTCTGCGATGAATGTAAAGTACCTTGTAAAAGCCAAAACAGATCTGAGGGCAGTAGCCGATGGGTCTGGAATAGACTGGTCAACCGTTGGTGAAACTTTTCGACTCGTTGTTTTTTGGGACTTTAATAGCTAATCTGCCGAGTCGCCTGTCTTGATAACCATTCTTCCTGGCATTTTGGACAGGTATCTTTACCTTTAATAATTGTTCTACATTCCAAGCATATTGGTTCGCCACATACCGAACAGTTTGTTTCCGCATCTTTATCCGGATGATTTATACATTTCATACTACATCTCCTGATCCTACATTGTTTTTAATTAC
>DAOWMC010000125.1 GCA_030643285.1 Methanobacteriota archaeon
AGCTCTGTACCGTTCATATTGATAGAAAATATGCCGATTCTAGACTCTTTTTTTGAGGCGATGAGTGGATGGACAGGGACCGGTCTAACAATGATAGAGGATCCTAGCGAGCTTACTTTCACGATGCAGTTTTGGCGAAGTCTTATGCAGTGGGTCGGTGGTGTTGGAGTTATAGTACTTGTCGTCTCGATACTTTCAAGACCGGGAACCGGTTCGTTTACGCTGTACAAATCAGAGGCAAGAGAGGAAAAGATACATCCAAGCGTTGTGTCTACTGTCAGGACGATATGGTGGATTTATCTCCTATTCACAGTTGTTGGTACTTTCCTTTTTTATCTTGTGGGAATGGAGCCATGGGAGGCGATTAATCATTGTATGACTGCCATATCAACGGGTGGTTTCAGTGTAAAATCGGGTGGTATCGAGGCATATAACTCTCCATTAATTGAGATTTCAATAGTTCCTGTTATGCTTTTAGGGGCGATACCGTTTCTGATACACTACAAGGTTTTGAGGAAAGGGGCCATTTCATCTCTTTTTAAGGATGCACAGTGTAGGGCTATGTTTGTTCTGATTTTAATTGGTGTAGTCTCACTTACTGTTGAAAATTACTTTAAATATTTTGATATATTGGAATCGATACGTTTTTCGGGCTTTCAATTTATATCCGGGCTAACCTGCACCGGATTTCAGACAACGGATGTGCATGTATGGTCAGCAACAGCTTTGATTATTGTATCGTTTGCCATGGTGGTCGGAGGTGCGGCAGGATCCACTGCAGGGGGGATCAAGCTTATACGGGCTGTTCTGGCATATACAAGCTTAACCTGGTGGTTCAGAAAGGCCAGATTATCAAGTAGAGCTATTACTTCTTTCAAATTGGGTGGTAAGCTCATATCCGAAGAAGAGGCAAATAGTCTGGTAAATGAAACCAGTTTGATAACGCTTCTCTGGATTATTTCTTTATTTATCGGGGTCATTTTATTGCTACATGTTGTCCCATCAACCTATCACTTAGAAGATGTTATATTTGAGGTGTGCTCTGCACAGGGAAACGTTGGACTTTCAACAGGCATAACAAATGCAGGTATGTCACCAATAGGAAAAGTGATACTTATATTTGTCATGTGGATTGGCAGGTTAGAGATTATACCTGTTTTGATGTTATTCAGGTCGATTGTGAAGGGGGTTGGTCCTTTTTGATGCCTAAGATACTGGTTGTGGATGATGAGCCAGATAACATTGAACTTTTATCACAGATACTAAAAGACGATGGCTACAATGTGATAGCTGCAGAAAATGGACGTAAGGCGATTGAAATTGCGGTTTTGGGCTCGCCCGATTTAATCCTTTTAGACATCATGATGCCAGGTATGGATGGTTACGAAGTTTGTAGTACATTGAACAGAAAAGTGAAAACTTCAGATATCCCTGTAATCATGCTTACAGCCAAAGCATCACCTGAAGACTTGAGGAGGGCGTTTGGGGTTGGTGCAAATGATTATATAAGAAAGCCATTTGAAGAGGTCGAGTTGATCACCCGCGTTCAATCGGCACTAAAACTAAAGCAATCAAAAGATGAGCTTAAAAATAGAAATATTGAACTTTTATATTTAACGGAACGATTGCAAACGGCTAATGATATGTTGAATCAGGATATTGCTGAGCGTAAGCGGGTGGAAAAAGCGCTACGGGAATCCGAGGAAAGATACACACGTCTAATTGGAGGGATCTCCGGTTATACATATTCAGTGAAATCGGATAATGGTAAACCGGTTTCTACCACCCACAGCTCTGGTTGTCTGGCGGTAACCGGTTATTCGGCATATGAATATGAGGTAAATCCTTTTTTATGGTTTTCCATGATTCATAAGGGAGATCAAAAGATGGTGCAGGATCATGTGAACCGGCTTCTTTCCGGAATTGAAGTATCCCCAATCGAACATCGTATCCTCAGACTCGATGGTACGGTACGTTGGGTGAGAAATACGTTTGTGATCAAGCGTGATGGACATGGAAATGTTGTAGCGTATGATGGTATTGTAGAAGATATAACCGAGCGCAAACTTGCAGAGGAGGAGCTTAGAGAGTCAAAAGAAGAACTGGAAAAAGCATATGAGGAGCTAAAAGAACTTGACAAAATGAAAACCGAATTTGCAGCCATCGCCACGCATGAGATAGGTACGCCCCTTTCAGTAATTAATTCAAATATTGAGATGCTGGAGGATGGTATATTTGGTGATATCACAGGTGTGCAGAGACAAAGACTGGAAGTTGTACGTTCAAATGTAAATAGTCTTATAAGGTTAAATAGAGAGATGATGGATATATCCAGAATAGATGCCGGAAGACTTAAACTTAGACTTGAGCCCTGTTCCCTGAGCGATATTGCAAAAAGAGGTTATCTATGAGATGGAAACCCTGGTAGAAGATAAAGGGATAAAAATACGTCTTGGGACCCCTGATGGTCTTTCAATCGTAAATTGTGATAAGCAAAGGACGAGACAGGTCTTTTCCAACCTTATAAGCAATGCGGTAAAGTATACCCCCAAAGGTGGGAAGATATATTTAAATATTAATGAAGAGAAAAACTATCTTATTGTTTCAGTCAAAGACGATGGGATTGGTATTCCAAAAGAAGAGCATGAAAAGATATTTAAGAGATTCTATGAGATTGGCGATTATCTGGAACATGAAACCGGAGGTGCAGGGTTGGGTTTGTCAATTGTCAAGGGGATTGTTGAAGCACACAACGGCAAGGTTTGGGTAGAAAGTGATCCGGGAAAAGGCAGTACATTTTTTTTCACAGTATTAAAGGAGGGGGTTAAATGAGAAAGTCAAATAAAGCAAAAAAGATAATGATAGTGGACGATGTACCTGACATTGTTGACATGGTCAGGCACATACTCCAGTCAAAAGGCTATGAAACAATGGAGGCAGCAGGCGGAAAAGAGTGCCTGGAAAAAATACGAGAGGAACAGCCTGACCTGATTCTTTTGGACCTGATGATGAAACCTATGGATGGCTGGCAAACATTGGAAGCGATAAAAAGTGAGGAGGAATTAAAATCCATTCCTGTCACGGTTCTATCTGTGGTGCTTTTAACCCCCGAAATTATAGAAGGTAAGCCAATTGATGACATAGAGGGGTACATCCTCAAACCGTTTTCAAAGGAGGATCTTATTGGAGAGATAGAAGAGATATTTCGTAGACAAGAGGCCATAACACATGTGACTGATCTACTACTTGAAAAAGTTGGAAGAAATGATGCTGAAGAATATGAGAGAATGGCTAAAGCTTTCAACAGGCATAGTAAATTGATCGGAGTTCTGGAAGAATCCACAAAAAACGAGCTTGTCAAAAGTGAATCAATAGAAAACGTTAAAAAAAGTCAGAAACGCATGATCAAGATTGCAAAGGGAAGAATGTCAGAAATCAAGGAAAAAATTGAAACGGTTGTGGAACTGTATTGATTATTTAACCCCGAATTAAGTTTGAGGTTTTTTGGGCCCAAGATGATAATCCGCGAAACAACCTGCAAAACCGCACTTATCAGATCGGCTCTTCCGAATTTGGACTATGCCCTTAACCCTTATAAGGGGTGTGAACATGCCTGTATCTACTGTTATGCACCTTCTGTTTTAAAATACGGGGGCGAGGAAAAGTGGGGGGATTTTGTTGAAGTAAGGAAAAATATGCCAAAAATCCTCTCAAAGGAACTTAAGAGCAAAAGAAAAGAGCCCGGTATTGTTGGAATCGGAACGGTAACAGACCCATACCAGCCGGTCGAAAAAAGATATGAGGTTACCATGAATTGTCTTAGAGTACTTCTTGATAGGGATTTTCCCGTAAGCATACAGACCAAGTCTTCACTCGTATTGAGGGATATTAATATTTTGAAGAGGTTCAAAAGATGTGAGGTCGGTTTTACGATAACTTCAATAGATGAACATATACGGGAAAAGTACGAGCCAAAATCATCCTCCTTTGATGAGAAAGTATCTGCAATCCGCAAGCTTTCAAAAAACGGGATAAAAACATGGATCTTTTTGGGTCCGATCATGCCATACATAACAGACAGACAGGGCGAACTTGAAAAGCTTATAAGCAAAATACCCCCCGATATTAGCTATATCATTATAGATAAACTAAGACTTAAAAAGGGGCTCTGGAAAAATATTGAGTTGTTTTTGAGTGCGTATAATCCCGAACTGATTCCGATCTATAAAGATCTCCTCTATTCAAAAAATGATTACTTTTTAGAGGTAAAATCGGAGATGGTTAACCTGTGTAGGGCGTATAATATTAATTGTAAGGTTTTATTTTAATATTCGATCTTACATTCCGCAGTAAAGACCGCCACCCAAACCTTTTTTAAA
>DAOWMC010000217.1 GCA_030643285.1 Methanobacteriota archaeon
ATGGCTTTGAGTGATTATGACCAAAAATACGCACTTCATCATATTTCATTTCTGTTTGGGGGGAGGATTATTTTCCAAAAGGAATTATATTATGGAACCGATTAACTAATCTGGGTGTGAAAATATGCATGCATATGCCGGTAACATTTTACATGTAGACCTGACATCAGAAAAGATCGAATCCGAAGAACTCGATCCGGAGCTTTTTGAAAAATTCATAGGTGGATGGGGGATAAATAACAAACTTTTTTATGACATTCAAAAACCTAAAACCGATCCGTTTTCCCCAGATAGTCCAATTATAATCGGTGCTGGTGCCCTGGTTGGTACACTCACCCCGGGAGCTTCAAAGGTAATAACAACATACAGGTCCCCGATATTTTCAAATGATAAAAAACACTTTGTTGATAACGCGGTATCGGGAAGCAATAGATTTGGAATAATGCTAAAAAATGCTGGCTACGATCACATTGTCATAACAGGAAAGGCAGATCACCCGGTTTATCTAAAGATCTTTGACGATGGTGTAAAAATATGTGATGCCTCAAATCTTTTTAAAAAACTGGATATATACGAGACAACGGACTATATGATTGATAGGTACAAAAATTGTGGAGTCGTTTCAATAGGGCAGGCCGGAGAGAATCTTGTGCGATTTGCAATGTCAATCGTCGATTACTGTGGCTCGTTTGGTAAATTCGGTTTTGGCGCTTCGATGGGATCAAAAAATTTGAAGGCGATCGTTACCAGAGGCTCAAAGGGGATAACCATAGCAGATAAAAAAGAGTATATGAGACTGGTAGGCGATATATTCAAAGGTATCGAAGCTGCCCCAACCATTGAGCCATTTCGTAACATAGGAATAATGAGTGGCTGGATGCTTCAGGGCCCACTTGCCAACGAGGGTTACTGGAGCTTCAGAGAATGGACAAAGCTGTATGGTCAACAAAAGTGGCTTTCGATGAAGAAAAGAAAGCGTGATTTTGCGTGCAGTAACTGTATGCTTGCCTGCAGGGTGGATTACGAGATCAAGGAAGGTGAATTTGAAGGATTGACATCTTTTTCAGGGTCATATTTCATGCCTGCAAGGATTGGTCAAAGGCTGGGTATAAGGGATAAGAATCTATCAGTCAAGCTATTGGATATCTGTAACAGGGCAGGAACCTGCTGCCTTTCGACAAGTGGGATCGTAAACTGGGTAACACAGCTTTATGAAGATGGCGTTCTGACAAAAGAAAAGACAGGCGGCTTAGAGCTAAAACGTGATTTTGAAACCTACCTGAAATTATTTGAAGATATAATGAAAAGAGAGGGTTTTGGGAACCTGCTTGCAGACGGTTGGTACCCGATTTCGGAAAAAATTAAGGAGGATCCGGATGAGTTTGCCCCTGGAACAGGAATAAGAAGGGGCGCTGACTGCATACAGGATATAAGATTCACCACATTGGACCCGCAGAGATTTACATACTTTACAAATCCAAGACCCCATCATGGGGGAACACAGACTGCAATAACGCTACCTAAGATGAAGCTCGATCTACTAAAAGAAGATGTAAGGAATATGGGCGTATCAGAAGATGTATTTGAAAGGATATTCACCAAAACAGCGTATTATGGGGATTTCAATTGTGGTATATATGGAAAACACTGTGAAGATGTAATGGCAGTCCATAACGGCGTTGGCACCTGCATCGTCTATGCGATACCTCCCTTTTTATTTCTAAATGTAAAGAAAATTGCCCCCATATATTCTGCGGCAACCGGGATGAACGTAAATCCCGAAGAGCTTAAAAAACGTGGAGAGCGAGCTTTTAATCTTTATAAAATGATTAATGTAAGAGAAGGGTTCAGACAAAAAGACGATGAATGTTCAAAGATATGGCTGACACCAAGAGAAACACCTGACGGGACAAAAACAATAATGGATTATTACAGGAAAAAAGAAATCTCGGCAGAGGATATAAATATGCTACTTTGTGATTATTACAATGAACGGGGATGGGATGAAAAAACAGGAATCCCAACCGAGGAGACGTTGGAAAAATTTGGGATTTAGGTTACGTTAGCAGCCAACTACTAACCCCCTGCAACAGGTGGAAAAAGTGCTACCTCATCTTCATCTGAAAGCTTTGTTTTAACCCCTTCTAAAAAGTTTATGGATCGGCCATTCACTAAAATGTTAACATACTCTCGGATTTTATCGCCATTTTCGAATATCATATCATGCAGATCATCATACGACTCACACAAAGTATCAAGCAGCTCTAAAATGTTGCAATCACCATTTAATTCAATTTCAAGCTCACTTTTTCCGATCACTTCACCAAAGTTTGCAAACGGTTTAAATTGCACCTTAACCATAAGACCACCCTTCAATAGTCAATCAATTTCCATTTCGTACATCCCTGACTATTTTTCCATCCTCAAGGTAGATAGTTCTATTGGTCACATCGGCAACCTTGGGATCGTGAGTGACGATGATCACGGTTACTCCGCTCCGTATATTCATGTTTTTCATTAATGTAAGAATATCCCTTCCACTTTTTGAGTCTAAATTTCCAGTTGGTTCATCGGCTAAAAGAATCTTGGGACTGTTTACAAGGGCTCTTGCGATTGCAACTCGTTGCTGTTGTCCTCCACTGAGTTCCATCGGAGTATGTTCAATTCGATCTGCCAGACCAACAGCTTTCAGTACATCCATACCACGCTTTCTTATTTCATCGGTCAAACCTCGGGGCGACATTGGCACAAGCACGTTTTCAATTGTAGTCAACGAAGGTAGAAGGTTAAAGGTTTGGAATATAAAGCCAATCTGTTCCCTTCTCATGTCACAG